>JAPLMX010000235.1 GCA_026386805.1 Phycisphaerae bacterium
CTTTCGGCGGTTCTCCAACTCGTCGAAGTCCCTTCGTGTTCGTCCTTTTCTGTCCATGCGGACAGCCTACGAGAACGAAACGCTGGTGTCAATATATTATGCGAAAAATCTGTCACTATATTATGCGAAATTCAGTAAAAGCGGCCTGGCCCGCTGCCTGGCACCAAATCAAGACCCAGCTACCCGAGAAGAAGAGAAACTACCTGACCTTCGAGCAATTCTGCATCTTCTGCCGTAGCTGTGGTATCGCCGACCGCACGGACCAGGAGGCACTGGCGGAGAGTCTGCACGACCTGGGCCTCATGCTGGCGTATCGCCGGGACGAGGCCTTGCGCGATATCGGCGTACTGAACCCGGTCTGGGTCACCCAGGGCATCTACCGGATGCTCACCGCGCCCGCGTTGCGAGACGCCGGCGGGGAGTTCACTGTGAAAACGTTTGGCGCGATTCTGCCACCGAGGAAATACCCCAGCGACCTGCATCCCTATCTGCTCGCCCTGATGCGCAAGTTCCGCCTGTGCCATCCACTGGACGATACGGGTGAAAGACACCTCATCCCCCAACTGCTTACGAAACAAGAAGAACCGACGCTGGATGCGGATTTCCCGGCGGATCAGTGCCTTGGCTTCACCTACCGCTACGATGCGGTCCTGCCGGAAGGTTTGTTTCCGCGGTTTATCGTCGAGACTTATGTGCACCGCGAGCCGAAGCTTGTGTGGCGCACGGGCGTGGTGCTGCAACGTGCCAATTGCCGCGCACTGGTCCGTGGCGATATCCAGGGCCGGAAAGTCGCAATCCGCGTTACAGGCCCCGGAGGCGGACGGCGCGAGTTGCTGGGCATCATCCGCGAGCATTTCGAGCGCATTCACCGAGGTTACGAGAAGTTGCCCGTCACGGAACTCGTGCCGATCCCCGGCTCTCCCGAGGCGGACGTAGAGCATGAATTGCTGCTCACCTACGAACGCTCACGCCGGGACACAATCACCGTGAAAGTCGGCGACGAGCTGAGGGATTTCCCGGTGAGGCAGCTTCTGGACGGTGTCGATCTGCCCGGCGTGTCGCGCGTTTTGGAGCCAGAGCATACAAAGGGCGAGGGTCGCCTTTCGCTCTTTATCAGCTACTCGCACAAGGATGAGCGATTCCGCGACGAACTGGCCGGAGCGCTGACGGCTTACGAACGCAAAGGGGAGCTTGCGGTTTGGGACGACACGAAGATCGTTCCGGGCCAGAAATGGGAGCCGGAGATCCTCGGCAAACTCGAACGTGCGGATATCATCGTGCTGCTCCTGAGCAATGATTTCATGCGGTCGGACTACTGCGTTCAGAAGGAGATGAAACGAGCGATCGAACGCGATCACGCCAACGAATGCGCCATCATACCCATCGTGGTGCGACCCTGCCGCTTCGACAAGCTGGAGGTGGGGCAGATTCAAGCGATTCTCCCGCACGGCAAGCCCATCAAGCAGCACAGAGACCGCGATGCCGCCTGGCTGGAAGTCACAAAGCAGCTCGACCGCGTCCTGTCCACTTTGAAAAAGCGCCAGGCAAGCGGCCTTCCTCGCCTTGGTCCGTAGAATCAAGGCGACAACCGACTACGCCGGTTTCTCCTCTGTCGGTCCCTCTGTAGTATACGTACTACAGAGGGTGACGGAAGCTCAAGACCCTCCGGCATGGCAAACGAGGGCGGCCAGTCTGCACGCATCTCTCCCCTCATTGGCGCTCTGGCGTAGTATATATACTACGCCAGACCAAGATGAAGACGGTGCGTGGTGCGCACCCTACGCGCCGCTCAATCGGGTGGGGCCGGGATTCGGTGGCGGTTGGTACGGCTTCACAGGGCTGTCCGCCGCCGAAGGATTGCGTTTGCCGCTTTGGAGGCTTCCAGCAGAACTTGCTGAGCCCCCAATCACGTTTTGGCTGTGTTCGGTGGAGATTTCTCTTGACCAGGAATTGAGGCACCTGTATGATAACAGAGCAACAGAATAGAGGAGCATAGATCAGAGACCACAGCTTGGGAGGGTTTGGTCATGAGCGCCCCAGCACGCGTCCTCGTCGAAGATCCGCCACGGAGGCACAGAGATCACAGAGGTGACCTGAGAGTCATTGACAAACGTGACTTCGACTTCATGCTTCGTGCCTTCGGTGTCTCTGTGGTGAGTATGCGTGCGACACAAAGCCAATTTCCCCCGTCGGGCAGGAACCGGCGAGGGCTGGCAAGGTCGCCCATGCCGGCGCCGCTGGGTCCCAGCGCGCCAAACAAAGCCAATTCCCGCACAGACCGCAGTGAGCAAGGCTCGGCAAGTTTGCCCGTGCCGCCGACCGGACCGATCGTGCGAAACAAAGCCAATTTGCCCCGCACCGACCGGAAAAGGCGCTGCCGCCGCTGGGGATAAGCGTGCAAAACCATGCCAATTCCGCCGGAGCGGCACGAAGGGCAAGTACTTTGTGAAAAAAGAGTTATGACGAATTGGGCACGCAAAAAGCCTCGGCAGAAGAAAGCCAATTCCCACACGGACAGCCGTGGGCAAGGGTCGGCAAAGCTGTCCGTGCCACTGGTGGGACCCATCGTGCGAAACAAAGCCAATTTGCTCCGCACCGACCCCAAAAGGCCCTGGCTGGCAGGGCCTCGGAGAAACAAAGCCAATTTCCGGGGTCAGGCTGGCGCGACGGGTCTGGAATCCGCCACCGTATGCCGGCCACACCGGCGTAGTCTGATCTACTTGTTTTCACTACCGGCCAGCCCGTTCTGGGGCTATAATCGTGTCTGTTATGGAGAGAGCTGCTTATCGGATCATTGATGCGAATTTCAATCGGGCACGCGAGGCCCTGCGCGTGATGGAGGAGTATTGTCGGTTCGCACTGAACTGCGGGGCCCTGAGCGAGCGGGCCAAGGGACTGCGGCACGACCTTTGTGCCGCGGTGGGGCGGCTGGATACGGGCAGGCTGATCGCCGGACGGGATACCGTGGGCGACGTTGGTGTGGGGCAGAAAGTCGAGGGGCAGCACCAGCGGGGGAGCGTCAAGGACTGCTTCACCGCCGCCGCCAAGCGGCTGACCGAAGCGCTGCGGGCCTTGGCGGAGATGGCGCAGATCGACGACAAGGCCGTTGCGGACGCCGTCGAGCGGCTGCGCTACGAGGCGTATACGCTGGAGAAGGACATCATGCTGTTCAGCGAGCCCGTCGAGAAGTTCCATCGCGTGCGGCTTTACGTGATCATCACGAGCAACCTGCCGGCGGAGGTCCTGGCGCTGGCGAGCCGGTGCGCCACGGGCGGGGCCGACTGCATCCAGTTGCGAGCCAAGGACATCACCGACGACCAGCTTTTCGCGCTGGCGGTCGAGTTCGTCGAGATCTGCCGGGAGATGGGGGCGCTGAGCATCATCAACGACCGGGCGGACATCGCGGCGGCCGCCGGGGCCGACGGCGTGCACCTGGGCCAGAACGACCTGCCCGTCGAGCAGGTCCGCCGGCTCCAGTTATCGCCGCTGATCATCGGCAAGAGCACCCATTCGCTCAAGGAGCTCGAAGCCGCTTGCCCCGCGTTGCCCAGCTACGTGAGTCTAGGCCCGGCCTTCGCCACGCCGACCAAGCCGGGGATCGAGGTCGCCGGCGTGGAGTATGTTCGCCAGGGGTTGGAGAAGCTGGCGGGGACCGGTATCGGTCACGTGGCCATCGGCGGGATCACGTCGGATAACGTCGAGCAGGTCATCGAGGCCGGGGCACAGCGCGTGGCGGTGTGCTCGGTCGTCACGAAAGCGGCCGACCCGGCCGAGGCGTGCCGGAGATTGAAAGAGAAGATCGTTGGGAGTTTGAAGTGTGATGGTTGATTGCTGATTCACAAATCAGAAATCATACATCAACAATCTCAAATCCCTCCTGTGAGGCAGAGGTTATGAAACGAGCAAATCCTGCAACGTGTCTGGCGGCTATCATCTGCATTTCCTGTGTCACTTCCAGCGCGCGGGCCGAATCGCTGTGGGACTTGGCCCATCAGAGCAAGGACCTCCTGCGGATTTCCACGCTCTTCACGGCCCAGGACGTGCGGGGCCACCTCTCCACCGACAGGGGCATCGACGAGGCCATCGACTGGTGCCAGAAGACCGGCGTGACGCACGCGTTTATCGAGTCCTTCCGCGACGGCTACATGGCCGAGAGGCCGGCCCTGGAGCACGCCCGGGCACGGTTCCGCGCGGCGGGCTTCGACGTGTCGGGCTGCGTCACACCCACGAAAATCGGCAAGGATTCCACCGGCTGGACGAGCATCGCCTGCTACACCGACGAGCCGACGCAAAAGCACGTCCAGGAGATCTTCGAATACACGGCGTCGATGTTCGATGAGATCATGATCGACGATTTCTGGTTCACCGATTGCCAGTGCGGCGAATGCCAGAAGGCCCGGGGCGACAAAAGCTGGCCCCAGTATCATTGCGACCTGATGACGAGAGTCAGCCGCGAGCGGGTCTTGAAGCCCGCCAATGCGGTCAATCCGAATGTCAAGATCATCATCAAGTATCCCCAATGGTACGATCAGTTCCACAACCGCGGCTACGAGGTCGTGCAGGAGACCGCCGACTTCGACCGCATCTGGGTCGGGACGGAGACCCGCGATTACGCCGACAAGCGGTGGGGCGGAGATGTCCAATATAAAGGGTACTACCTCATGCGGTGGCTGGGCGTGGTCGGCGGGGCCAAGTGCGGCGGCGGCTGGTTCGACCCCTTCGGCACGCACCAGGCCACGTACGTCGAGCAGGCCCGCCAGACGGTGCTGGCCGACGCGAAGGAGATGCTCCTGTTCTGCTACGGTGCGCTCCTGCAAGGCACCGGCCCGGCGAACGTCGAGAAGCTGCGGACCGAGATTACCGGCCTGTTCAGCCTGGCCAAGCTGGTGCGGAACCAGCCGCTGCGGGGCATCGCCGCTCCCAAGCCGCCGAATAGCGATGCCTTCAACGAGCAGTACGTCTACGACTTCGTCGGCATGCTCGGCCTGCCGCTCGTGCCGACAAACGAGGTTCGAACCGACGTGAAAGCGGCCTTCCTGCCGGTGCACGCATTGAAGGACCCGCAGTTGCGCGATAAGCTCGGCACGATGGTGAGCGCCGGCACGCCGGTGCTGATCACGGACGGGCTGGCCGCCAAGCTCCCACCCGCCCTCACCGACAACAAGAATCTGCTGGTCCTCAAGGTCAGCGGCAAGCCCAACAGCCTGCTTGATCTGACACGGGAGCAGCTCAGACCTATTCGGGACAAGCTGCTGGCCCCGCTCGGCATCCGATTCGATGCGCCGAACAAGGTGGCCCTGTACCTGATCGGTAATTGCGTCATCGTAGAGAACTTCAACGATGAAGCCGTTACGGCTACGCTGGAGTTCAAGCAGCCGGTCAAGGCCACCAAGTCGTTGGTCCTTCCAGTCGATGGCCAGGCCGATTTCTCCTGCACCGCCGGCAAGATCGAGTTCACCAAGATCACGGCGCGAACGCTCGTGGCACTGACATACTGACGTAGTTCGCTCGGCGACGTAGAGGACTTGCCGCGGTGGATCGCATTGCGAAGGGGCTCGTCCCTGGGTTCGAGATTGCTTCGTCGCGGGCTTCTCGCAATGACATACGGTGCGTTGTGCTGTCATTGCGAGCGATTTAGAGAATCGCGCGGCAATCTCAAACGTCGGCTTAGGACAGTGCGTGAGGAGTGAACCATATGTGCAAGAAAGCATGGCGGTTTCTTGAGATTGTTGCGTGCGTCTTTTTCGGACTTGCCGCACAGGTCTGGGCAGGGACACCAGCCAGGCAGTCTCCGCCTGTCGAGCGGCGGGTAATGGCTTTTTACTATCCGTGGTACGGGGTTCCGGATGGTCCCGGCGGGGCGGGTAAGGTGATCCACTGGGGTAACATCGACGCGACCAACCACGACATCGCCGCGAGCACGCACTATCCGATGCTCGGCGCGTACGACTCGCACGATCCCAAGGTCATCGAGCAGCATTGCCAGTGGGCCGAGGCCGCTCATATCGACACGCTCATCGTGAGCTGGTGGGGCCACGGCGACTACACCGACCGGGCCATGCCCCTGATTCTCGACGCCTGCGAGCGTCACGGCTTAGCCGCGTGCATCTATTATGAGACTGTGCCGCAGCCGCAGACTGCCGAGACCGCCGCCCAGGACATCATCAAGGTCCTCGCGAAGTACGGCAGCCACAAAGCCCACCTCAAGGCCGGCGGCAAGCCGGTCGTCTTCATCTACGGCCGGGCGGTCGATGAGCTTGGCCTGCTGGGCTGGCTCGACGCGGTCAAGCTCATCAACGCGGGATTGCGAACTGGGGCCGTGCTCATCGGCGATCAATTCAGCTACGGGGCCGCCCGCGTTTTCGACGGCGTGCACACGTACAACACGGCCGGCTCAGTGGCGGGGCGGTCGCTCGCGGACCTGGAGACCTGGGCCGCCGGCACGTACCCGTCATGGGTGCAATTAGCCGATGGGGCCGATAAAATCAGTACGATCACGATCATTCCCGGCTACGACGACACGAAGATCCGCAAGCCTGGCTTGGCGGTCGGTCGTTTCAACAGTGACCTCTACCGCACCCAGTGGGAGCAAGCGATTGCCGCCGACCCGCATTGGGTCATTGTGACCAGCTTCAACGAGTGGCACGAAGGCAGCGAGATCGAGCCGTCGCTTCAGTTCGGGACCAAGTACATTGAGCTGACGGGCCAGTTCGCCGGGCGGTTCAAGTCCACCCGCCGGACCGTCCATCCTTCTTCCGCACAGAGCTCGATCACGGCAACCGAAAAGCAGCAGTTGCGACAGCGGCTCCAGAAGCTGCCGGTCGCCGTACTGCCGGGGGCGGAGTCGATGGCCTTCTGGTGGCTGCTCGACCTCGGCGTCGAGCCGAAACTGCTGACCTGGGATGGGATCGTCGCCAGCGGCATCAAGCCGCAGGACTACCCGATCCTGCTTTACTGTGCCGGCGAGACCTACCAACGCACCGTCCGCACGACGGGCGACGTGGACGAGGCCCTGATTCGGTACGAGCAAGCGGGTGGCTGTCTCGTGGCCTTGCCGTCGCTGCCCTGGCCGTTCTATCGCGACGAGACCGGCAAGACCGCGAACCAAAGCTACCGCTTCGGCCTGACCCTGCGAGGAGGCTGGGAGCACCCACCGGAGGGCGTGGCCCTGCAGTTCGTTCAGCCGGGCCGCCAACTGCCCCACGTTCCAGACCAGTTCGATTTCCCCACCGCCGGCGACCTCCGCTGGCGGCCGTTCTACAACCAGAACTGCATCGAGTACGTCCCTCTGCTCCAACTGCGCAGCCGCACCGGCGACAACCTCGGCGACGCCGTCGTCTACGCGAAGCTCCAAACCGGCGGCCCGTCGCCTACGCCTGGTTCGGCCTCCTAAACACCCCCCAAGCCGAGCCGCTGCTCTACGACCTGTTCACCTTCCTGGCAACCAGGCTCAGCCCATAGGCCAAGCCCATTCGCCGCCGCGAGTGCGAGGAGATCACAGTCTCATGAAAGTCTCATGGAAGGTTCGGTAGACTTCCTTCGTAGAGGGCACCAGGGATAGATCTATCTGGAGGACAACATGAAGAACGTAAGAAGCATGATCCTCGTGGCTTTCGCCATCGTTATCCTGGGCACCGTTGTCTACAGGACGATTCCCAGGCGTCAGGCCGTGCAGGAAACCACGTCGAGATCGACGACGGCCGATCGCACGACGAGATCATCCCGACCCAAGAGCACAATGCGCTCGGTTGAGCCGCCGGCGGCGAGATCGCCGATGCGGCTGCAGCCATCGTCTGAGGAAAGCCCTGCGCCTTCCGCCGGCAAGTCCCAGCCAGAAGCGGCAAGACCCGAGGCTCAGGCCCAAGGGAACGAGCAGAAACCGGCGCCCGCTGGTTCGATGACACCGAAGACGACACAGATGAGACAAGTCGCGCCTGTCGCCCAGGAGGCGATCCAGGACCCAATGGCTCGGGTCGCCTTGGCGTTCGTCGGTGCAGACCCGGACGCAGAAATGTACTGGTATGGGGCGATCAACGACCCGAGTCTCTCAGCCCACGAACGCCAGGATTTGATCGAGGACCTGAACGAGGACGGACTGTCCGATCCGCAAAACCCCACCATGGAGGATCTGCCGCTGATTCTCAGCCGCATTGGGCTTATCGAAGCCGTCGTATGGGACGCGATGGATGAGGTCAATGCAGACGCCTTCCAGGAAGCGTATAAGGACCTCGTGAACTTGGCAATCCAAGCCATGGGCAACGGCTAATCGGCGCAGGCGAGCCCTCGAAAGACTCCCGGCGATGGGCCTCGGGACGTCCATCACGACGGCTTGATTCTCACCTTGACGTGGAACGCCCCCGGCACGGGCTTCTCCGAGACTACGTACAGATATCCGCCGCCGCAGCCGGAGTACATGGCTCCCGGATAGCGGGATTGATAGTGGCTCAGCAGGCCCGGCAGGTCGATCTGGATCGTGCGGTGGTAAACGGTGCCAGGCAGGATTGCCTCCCAGCAGCGCATGCACTCGTTCATGGATTCGCCCAGGGCCGCGACATCGCGCGCAACGACCGCGTCATAGCAGCCCTGGCCCGATTGCCCCAGCCGAGCGATCCAGTCGGGGTCCAGGTTCTTGGTCTCCAGCGGATTGTACCCCTCCGGCCGCTGGTTGATCGGGAGAATGTGAATCACCTTGCCCAGCCACTGGGCGACCTGCGGATCGTTGTTCGATTCGATGTGCCGGGGGAAGATCCCGCCTCTGTGGGTGAAATCGTAGTCCAGACGATTAACGCCGGGATAGACGAGGCCGATCATGTCCTGCGAGCCGGACGGCTCCGCCTTGCCGCGGTTCTCCGCCTCATAAAGCTCTTGCACCAACTGCTCCGGGTTTCCTTCCGGCAGCGTGCCATTCCATAGCTTCCGCGCAATATTGCGGGTGCCGATGCAGATGCCTGCCCGCTCCAGGAACCAGAACTCGGGCTCGACGCACACCACCACCATCGAGCCGGGCGGCGTGGGATTGTGTTTCGACACGAACGGCTGATCGATCCACCCGCCGGCCAGCGCGAGCCGATAGGGCAGAGAGCCGAGCACATCGGTGATCTTCAGATTCTGATGTGACTTCATGCTAACTGACCGTGCGTTTTCCCGCCTTGCGGTCCAGGTACTGCTTTTCGATCCAGGCGTAGGTCTTCTTGAGACCCTCTTTCAGCGGCGTGCTCGGCTCCCAGCCGAGGATCTGCTGGATGAATGTGTTATCGCTGTTGCGCCCGCCCACACCCTTGGGGGCGTCCAGGTCGTACTTGCGATGGAGCTTGATCCCGCCGATCCCCTCGGCCAGCGTGACCAGCTCGTTGATCGAGACCAGGAAGTTCGATCCAAGATTGATCGGCGTGGCGATCAAATCGTCGCAGTGCATGATCATGTCAATGCCCTGCGTGCAATCGTCGATGTACATGAAGCTGCGGGTCTGGTGGCCGTCGCCCCAGATCGTGATGTCCTTGGAACCGGTGTCTTTGGCCTCGATCACCTTGCGCGAGATGGCCGCCGGCGCCTTCTCGCGCCCGCCGTCCCAGGTGCCCCAGGGGCCGTAGACGTTGTGGAAGCGGGCGATGTGCGTCTCGAAGCCGCGCTCCGCCCAATACTCCTGGCAAAACATCTCGCTCATCAGCTTCTCCCACCCGTAGCCGCGCTCGGCCATCGCCGGGTAGACGTCCGACTCTTTCAAGGCTGCCGCGTCGGGCCTCTTTTGCAGCTCAATATTGTAGGCACAGGCGGACGAGGAGAAGAAATATCTCGTGGCGCCGGCCCGGTACGCGGATTCGATCATGTGCGTGTTGATGAGAATGCTGCGGAGGCACTCGATGCGGAACCGCTCGATGAAGCCCATGCCGCCCATGTCGGCGGCGAGGTTGTAGACCTCCACGGCCCCCTCGCACGCCTGGCGGCAGTTCTTCTCATTGCTCAGGTCCAAACACAGGCATTCCACGCCCGGCACGCGCTGATACCACTCGGGCAGCGGTTTCTTGTCCACAGCCCGAATCCGCGTGAAGCCCTGATCGTGGAAGTACCGCGCCAGCGACCCGGCGATGAAACCGCCGGCCCCGCCAATGACAATCAGATCGTCTTTCTTCAAGACCGAGGCGGCCTTGGCATTCTGCTTGGCAACCATATCGTTCTTTCCCACCGTAAGTCACATACTGCGAGACCGAAGACTCATTTCGCGCGAATCCGCGTCTTAGCCGAAGTTGTAGTGCTTGCGCACGGCCTTTTCGATGTTCCAGACGCAGTCGAGGTCCTGCGGGAAGATGACCAGATCGCCCGGCCCGAAGTTGACGGAGTCCTTGCCGTCCGAGATAGTGACCTTGCCCTCCAGAATCAGGCAGGTCTCCTTTTCCGTATAGGACCAGTCGAACCTGCTCGGCTCGCACGTCCAGATCGGCCAGCTCTTGCACCGATTGGTCTCCTCCGGCGTGGGCTTACGAATCACGATATCTTTGATCGTTGGCATAACCGCCTCACCCTTTGCTATTTACGATTTACGGTTTTCTATTTATCATTCATCGATGCGCCGGGGCCAGATGGTCGCCGCACACCGGCAAATCATAAATAGTAAATGATAAATAATAAATAGTAAATGCTATGGAATCCTATTCGTTGGACAACTTCAAGCGGTGGTTCGATTCGTACACGAGCCGCTTCTTCGGCGCGGATGAGTGCATCAACGCCCACCTGCAGATGAAGCAGGAGCACACCGGGCGGACCTGCAAGGAGATCGTCGTTTTGGCCGAACAACTGGCTCTCGACAATCGCCAAAAGCAGATCGCGGAGATCGTCGCCCTGTTTCACGACGTCGGGCGCTTCCCGCAGTTCGCCGAGTATCGCACGTTCAACGATGCCCGGAGCATCGACCATTCTCACCTGGGCGTCGAGATCCTCCGGCGCGAGGGCGTTCTGGACGTGCTGCGGCGGGAGGAGCGGCAGTGGGTGGAGACGGCCATCGAGCATCACGGCCGAAAGCTGCTGCCCGCGAATCTCAACGGCCAGGCGCTGCTGTTCGCCAAGATGATCCGCGATGCGGACAAGCTCGATATCTACCGGGTCGTCCTGCGGCTCTATCACCAATATCGCGACGATCCCGCCGCCTTTCCCTGGAAGCCCGAGTTGCCGGATGAGCCGACGTATTCCGCCGAGGTGCTCGACGCCGCCATGAACGGCACGCCCGTGGAATACTCCATGCTGCACACGCTCAACGACATGATGCTCTGCAAGCTGGGCTGGGTCCACGACATGAACTTCGCCGCTGCGCTGGCCAAGCTCCGAGAACTGGGATTCCTGGAACAGGTCTTGAGCTTTCTACCCGCGACGCCCGAGATCGAGCGCCTGGGCGAGAAGACCCTGTCCTACGTAGACGCCCGAGTCCACCAGGGCGTCCGGTAGAGTTCCAAAACCAGTTCGGCGATCACCAGAAGGCCGAAGGTCTCCGCGACCCCGATGACGAACAACCTTGGCAATGACGCCCCGCAAACGGATGGGTTCTGATTACCGCTTTTGTTCGTCAAGACTCACCAGCGAGTGGCAACAGATACGGTCGGACAGTCCCGTAGCCTGTAAGGAATCGCCTCGATCCAGAGTGTCCTTTTCTTGCCGAAGGAAGGGCAGACAGCGCAGGGCCGGTGCAGAACTCCTCATCCACGCCCCTGGGATGGGGCGGTTTGAAAAACAGTTTGAAAAACCGGTGCTTGTGTGGTAACATACTGGTTTAGCCAGATGGCCCGCTTGCAGCACGGCAGAGCCACGCATTCGGGCATGACTGGGGTGCCTTCGGATTCCTCTCGGTTCCAGGACCGGATGTGGGCGTAGGGCAGCCACATCGGGCCAGGAATTTGGGTCCTGGTTGACAAATTGTGACGGAGAATGTTATGCCGAATGTCAAGCTACGGGTGGTCGATGTCGACAAGCCCAACCT
The DNA here is from genome assembly GCA_026386805.1 of Phycisphaerae bacterium. Classification (GTDB taxonomy): domain Bacteria; phylum Planctomycetota; class Phycisphaerae; order Sedimentisphaerales; family Anaerobacaceae; genus PLanc-01. The sequence goes on from JAPLMX010000235.1 coordinate 11,966, forward strand.
ATACCGCGAAACCTTCCCCTACACGGAGTTTCCCAAGGCCGTGTTCGACGGTCAGGCTGTGCCTTTCGACATTCCGCAGGACATCTGGATCACGGATACGACGTTCCGCGACGGCCAGCAGGCCAAGCCACCCTACACGCCGGAGCAGATTCTCCGCATTTACGACCTCCTGCACCAGATCGACGGCGAAACGGGGCTGATTCGCCAGTGCGAGTACTTCGTGTATTCCGACAAGGACCGCAAGGCCATCGAGCTGTGCCAGCAGCGGGGGTACAAGTACCCCGAGATCACCGGCTGGATTCGGGCCGTGGCCGCGGACTTCAAGCTCGTCGCCAATATCGGGCTGCGGGAGACCGGAATCTTGACCTCGGCCAGCGACTACCACGTTTTCCTGAAGCTTGGCAAGACGCGGACCCAGACGCTCGCCAGTTACCTCGATATCGTCAAGGCCGCCTTGGATATCGGCGTGCTGCCGCGCTGCCATTTTGAGGACATCACGCGGGCCGACTACAACGGGTTCATCCTGCCGTTTGCCGCCGAGCTTTTGAAGGTCTCGGAGCAGTATGGCCGGCCGGTCAAGATCCGGCTCTGCGACACGCTCGGTTTTGGCCTGCCCTGGCCCGAGGCGGTTCTGCCGCGCGGCGTGCCCAAGCTCATCCAGGGTCTCCGCAAGATCGGCGTGCCGTCGGAGCAGTTGGAATGGCACGGACACAACGATTTCCACAAGGTCCTCGTCAACGCGACGACCGCGTGGCTGTACGGGTGCAGCGCCGTCAATACCGCCATTTTCGGCAGCGGCGAGCGCACGGGCAATACGCCCCTGGAGGCCATGATCATCGAGCATGCCCAGCTCAAAGGCATGGTCCCCGGCGTCAACTACGCCGCGATCACTGAGCTGGCGGACTACGCCCGCAAGGAACTGGGCTTCGAGATCCCGCGGAACTATCCGCTGGTCGGCCATGATTTCAACGTGACCCGGGCCGGCATCCACGCCGACGGCCTGCTCAAGAACGAGGAGATCTACAATTGCTTCGACACCCAGCGGCTTCTGAATCGGCCCATCGGGGTGGCGATTGCGGATAAGACCGGAGCGGCCGGGATCAAGCACTGGGTCGAGACCCACTACGAGATCCAGATCCCCAAGCACGACCCCCGCATCACCTGGATCAAGGACAAGATCGATGCGGAGTACGCGGCCGACCGGATCTCCGTCATCTCCGACGAGGAGATGCACCTGTGGGTCCGCCAGGCGTTCGAAAACCGCGTGCCGCCGCAGAAAAAGGGTTGAGGCAAAGACAACCAGTTTGATTGTGGATGTGTGATGGTTGATTGAAGAAGACCAGAGCGATCCGAATCGACAGTCAGAAATCATCAATCATCAATTTTGAGCAGGGCAGATGGCTCACGACGAGATCAGGGCAGTCCTATTCGACCTCGGCGACACCCTTCTGGAGTTCGGCCCAGTCAACAAGACCAAGGCGTTCCTGGCGGGCGCCAAGTCCACGCATGCGTTTCTGAAGGACCACGGGCAGCCCGTCAGTTGTTTTGCATGGTATTTTCTCCGAAACCTGGTGCGTCTGCGGACGAAGTACCTGATTGCCAACCTCACACGCAAGGATTTCGACTCCCTCCAGGTGCTTCAGAAGGTGGGCGGCGGGCTCGGCGTGAAGCTCTCCCCGGAGCAGTGGGAGCAGTTTGCGTGGCTCTGGTATGAGTCCCTGGGCCACTGTGCAAGGATCGAAGTGGATTTGGCCCGGACCTTAGACACCTTGAAGCGCATGGGTCTCAAGCTGGGCATCGTCTCGAACACGTTCGTGAATCGTAGCTCCTTGGAGAGGCAATTGCGCGAGCTGGGCTTGTTGGATTTCTTCTCTGTGCAGGTCTACTCGTATGAGCTTCACGTCCGCAAGCCCAGCCCGGAGATCTTTCGGATCGCCGCCGACAAGATTGGGGAGCGAGCCCAGAGCGTCCTGTTCGTCGGAGACCGGATCGACAACGACATCCGGCCCGCCCTGGCCAGCGGCATGAGGGCCGCTTTGAAGGAGGCATATACGAATGAGGGTAGGAAGACTCCGGACACGGCGCTGAGAATCTGCCGGCTGGCCGAGTTGCCGGCTCTGATTGAGCGAATCAACGCCACCCAAGCGCCGGCCGCCTCGATGCAGACATAACCGACGTTCCTCGGCGGAGAAACCCGATTGACAGGGAGCGCTTCGCTTCTTAGTATCGCAGGGCACGTTCTCTCGTCGCGCGTGCGGCATTCTGCCGGGCGCGCCGGCGCCACGCGCGACGTGAGGCGCACGACACCCTACACGTTAAGGAGAACAGGGATGGCAGGCAAGACAGTTGAAGTGACCGACGAGAGCTTCGAGAGCGAAGTGCTCGGATCGGATATTCCCGTGCTGGTGGATTACTGGGCCCCGTGGTGCGGTCCGTGCCGGATGGCGGCCCCGGTCCTCGAAAAGATCGCCGAAGAATACGAAGGCCGTTTGAAGGTCTGCAAGATGAACGTGGATGAGAACCGCGAGGTCGCCAGCGGCTACCACATCATGAGCATCCCGACGATGCACGTCTTCAAGAACGGCGAGTTGGTGGACCAGATCACGGGCGTGACGCCGAACTTCGAGAGCGATCTGAAACGAAAGGTGGAGCCGCACCTGAGCTGACCCTATGCCTGATACTCTGTATGACGTCATGATCGTCGGGGCGGGTCCGGCGGGTCTCGCCGCCGCTCTCTACACGGCACGCGCCAGGTTCCGGACGCTCGTGCTGGAGAGGATGATCCCCGGCGGCCAAATCTACACTACCGACCGGATCGAGAACTATCCCGGGATCGTGCGTATTGATGGACCGAGCCTGATCGATCAGATGCAAAAGCAGGTCGAGAGCTTCGGGGCCGAGTTGAAGACCGCCGCCGAAGTCAGCCGGATCGAGAAGCTCGCCGATGGAAATCTGGCGGTCCATTGTGATTCCGACCGATTCACCGCGCGAGCCGTGATCCTGGCGATGGGCAGCCACTACCGCAAGCTGGGCGTGCCCGGCGAGGACGAGTTCCGCAACGCCGGGGCCGGCGTCAGCTACTGCGGCACGTGCGACGCCCCGTTCTTCCGGGACAAGGAGGTCGTCTCCATCGGCGGCGGCAACACGGCGGTCGAAGAAACCCTTCATCTGCTCAAATACGTCAAGAAGGCGACGCTCCTCCATCGGCGCGACCAGTTCCGCGCCGACAAGGTCCTCGTGGAAGAGCTCTTGGCCAAGGCCAACGAGCCGGACTCCCATCTCGTCATCAAGTACGACTCCGTCGCCACCGCCATTGAGGGTCACGGCAGAGTTCAATCCGTCCGGCTCAAGAACGTCAAGACGGGGCGGCAGGAGGATTATCCCTGCGACGGCGCCTTCATCTTCGTCGGCATGACGCCCAATACCGGGTTCCTCAAAGGCACCATCCAATTGACCGAGGAGGGCTTCATCGTGTGCGACTGTGCCTACTTGCGGACCCTGATTCCGGGCGTCTTCGCGGCAGGTGACTGCCGGATCGGGGCAGCCATGCAGCTCGCCACCGCCATCGGCGACGGTGTCAACGCCGGCATGATGACCAAGCAGTACTTCCGAGACCCGAAGTGGTGGAACAAGCCCGTCAGTGACGCTTACCAACCATCCGGCTGGTAGCGCCCCTGAATTTACGATTTACGATCTTCAAATTACGATTTGGCAACCGTTCCTTTGAAAGACGCCGTACGCATGTGTGAGGGTGTTGAGTACAATAGCGTTACCAGACGACGATTCCTCGGTTTCTCACTGGCGGCGGCCGGTGGTGTTATCGCACTGAGACCGCGTCTCGGTGCCGCTGACGGGAAGAAGACGGAGAACTCCAAGCCCCAAGAACCTCGTCCGGCCAACCAGCCGGCCCGGTGGGCGTTCTTGTCGGATACGCACCTCGCCGCCGATCCGGAGAATAACTACCGGGGCCATTACCCCTACCGGAACCTGGAAAAGGCGTTCGCCCAGATCGCCTCTGACCTGCCGGAAGGCATCGTCATCACTGGGGACATCGCGCGGCTGACGGGCCAGATGGGGGACTACGAGAACTTCAAGAAACTGCTGCTCCCCTCCGTCGGCAAGCGGCCGATCTACCTGACCGTGGGCAATCACGACGAGCGCCGCAATTTCCTGGACGCCTTCGAGAACGCGGCCGGTCAGATGCAGACGGTCAAGGGCAAGCACGTCGTCATGGTGGACGCCGGACCCGCCCGGTTCATCCTGCTCGATTCGCTCTTCCTCACGAACGAGGCGGCCGGGCTGCTGGGCAAGGCGCAGCGAACCTGGCTGCAACACTACCTGCAGACCTGCGACGACAAGCCCGTGATCCTGTTCTTTCATCATTCGCTTCGAGACACGGACGGCGACCTGCTGGACTCGCTGCGGCTGCTCGATCTGGTCAAACCTATCGCCAAGGTCAAGGCCCTCGTATACGGACACTCGCACGAATACGCATTCTCGGACTACGAAGGCCTCCATCTGATCAATCTGCCCGCTGTGGGGTATAACTTCAGCGACAAGGAGCCGGTGGGCTGGATCGAGGCGCGCTTGACCGGCGACGGCGGCGAGTTCATTCTGCACGCCGTCGGCGGCAACCGCGAGTTGGATGGACGCGCCCAGTCGCTCCGCTGGCGCTCCCGGTAGCCGGGACTCGCCACGAAAAAGCCGACAGCCCGATAAAAAACTAAGAAGGTGTCTCAGAAGTAGTGTACCCTCCGGGTGGCAGCGTCAAGCGAAGCTTGGCGATGGTCTTATGCCCTTTCGAAGGAGCCATCGCCAAAGCCTTCGGCCTTGACGCTGCCACCCGCCAGTCCACAGCAACACGCTTGCCCCGGCTTCTCAAACACCTTCTAAAAGAAAGAAGAAGCCACAGAGGGCCCAGAGGAACACAGAGAAGAGGGAAGGCAGGAAGGAAAAGAAGTGGGGCGCTGGGACGTTCTTACCTTTCTGCATTCTTATGTTCTTTCTTCTCTGTGGTCTCTGTGCCCTCTGTGGCTAAAATCACGGTTTAGCCTTAGAGCGGATCATTGAAAAGAATATCCTTTCTGCCGACGCCCGCGCACGGGCCCCGAACATTATGTATGCTTTGATGGGGGATCGGCGTCCCAAGGGGGACGGTCCCCGCCAGAGAGGGGTGAACGTCAACGGAAAGAGGGTGTTTTATGTCCTGTATACCCCAACCGCGGTGGAGCAGACGACAGGTTCTCCGAAGCGGCCTGGCCTTGATGGCCGGCGCCTGGGTGATGAAGCCGCACGAGGTTCGGGCCTATAGCCGCTCCAGTCTCCCGGGGCGACCTGCCGTTGACAAGGATTATACGCGCTGGGCGCTTCTGTCCGATACGCACGTCGCGGCGGATCCCGAAGATCGCTACCGCGGCTTCTTCCCCTATTTGAACTTCCAGGAGGCGGCCGCCCAAATCGGCGACAAGCTGCCGGACCGAGTGATCATCACCGGCGATCTGGCCCGCTTGCGGGGCGAGACCGGCGCCTATGAGAATTTCAAGACCCTGCTGGCGCCGGTGGCCAGGCAACGGCCCATCCATCTCGGCCTGGGCAACCACGACGACCGTGAGGACTTCTTCCGGACCTTTAAGAACCCCATCGCCGCCGACCAGGCGATCGAGAACAAACACGTCGTCGAGGCGGAGGCGGGCCCCGTCCGGCTGATCGTTCTCGATACGCTGCTTCACGTCAATGGGGCGGCCGGAGAACTCGGCCAGTCCCAGCGAAGCTGGCTGGAAACCTTCCTCCGCAGGTGCGACAGCAAGTCGACGATTCTGTTCCTCCATCACACGCTCAGTTCCGACCTGCTGGACACGCGGCCGCTGCTCGAGATCATCCGGCCCGTGGGCAAGGTCAAAGCCGTCGTGTACGGACATTCCCACAAGTACGAGTTCTCCACGGACGCGGGAATCCATCTCATCAATCTGCCGGCGACGGGATTCAACTTCACGGCGAATCAACCGGTAGGTTGGGTGGAGGCTAAGCTGACCAAAAAGGGCGGCGAATTCACCCTGCACGCCCTCGGCGGCGACCGCCAACTCGACAAGCACACTCAGAAGCTCGTCTGGCGTGCGTGATCCTCCCCTTTGCCGCAACGCCGCAAGGCGTCTGCTTCCAGGCCCCCGTCCTTCGGCTTCCCCCTGCCGGGGTTTCGCAGGGTAGGGCGAGCGTCCTCGCTCGCCTAAGATTGCCGCGCTGCGCTCTCAAGAAACCGACAGCCTGGGTGCCATGCTTACGCTGGCGTAAGGGCGCGCAAAACAATAACTTGCCGAATTTAGTATTGTTGGCAGCCTGGTTTGGACGACTTATAGTCTATGCCGGAGGCCCATGTTATTGAGTGGATCCGTGAGAAATACGTCGCCGTCATGATGGACTTGGATGAGCGGGGCAGACGCCGCTGGGCGGCAGCGGAAGCTAGGTCGCTCGGCTGGGGCGGCATTTCGGCGGTGGCGCAAGCAACGGGACTTTCGGATCGGACCATTCGGACAGGGATTCGAGAGCTGGACGAGCCCGAGGCGTTGCCCGCGACCCGGCAAAGGAGGCCTGGGGCCGGACGTCGCTGCCGGGAAGACGAACAGCCGAACCTGGTGGACGCCTTGGAGAGCTTGGTGGACTCCACGACGCGTGGGGACCCGATGTCGCCGTTGCGATGGACCTGCAAGAGCACTCGAACGCTCGCCAAGGAACTGAACCGCCAGGGATTCACCGTCAGCAGTACCAAGATCGGTCAGTTGCTCCATGCCCAAGGTTACGGTCTGCCATCGAATCGCAAGACGGTGGAAGGCAAACAGCATCCCGACCGGGATGCGCAATTCCGGCACATTGGCAAACGGATCCGCGCGTTTCAGCGGGCCGATCAGCCGGCGATCTCGGTGGACACCAAGAAGAAGGAACCGCTCGGAAACATGAAGAATCCGGGAAAAACCTATCGCCCCAAGGGCCATCCGACGCCGGTCAAGACCCATGATTTTCCGGATCGTGAACTCGGCAAAGCGGTCCCGTACGGGGTGTATGATCTGGCGTATAACGAAGCCGGTGTTTCGGTCGGGATCAGCCCCGACACGGCCGAATTTGCGGTCGCGGCGATTCAGCGTTGGTGGACACGCATGGGCCAGAGACGCTATCCGTCCGCCCGGCGTTTGTTGATCACCGCCGACAGGGGCGGTAGCAACAGTCCCCGCACGCGTTTGTGGCGTTGGGAGCTACAACGGTTGGCCAACCAAACGGGTCTGACCCTCGAGGTATGTCACTACCCGCCCGGCACAAGCAAATGGAACAAGGTCGAGCACCGCTTGTTCTGTCACATTACACGGAACTGGCAAGGCATCCCGTTGGAGGATCTCACCATTGTGATCAACCTGATCGGTTCCACTCGAACGGAGGAAGGTTTGGAGGTCCATGCGTGGCTCGATCGCCGTCAGTACCAGAAGGCGCGGAAAATCACCGACACGCAGTTGTCCGAAGTCCGAATCCGACGGAACAGATTCCACGGTGATTGGAACTACGAAATCCTTCCAAGTCAGTGACTACCACCCATCGATATCGGTAACTTATTGTTGTGCAGGCCCT
>JAPLMX010000248.1 GCA_026386805.1 Phycisphaerae bacterium
TCTGCGATCTGGTACGTTGTCTTGTCCATGGCTACTCCTTTTGAAAACCGTTGATCGTTCGTTGGCCTGATGGTACTTGCCATCAGGCCGGAGTAGCCATCGCTTTTTTTCCAACCTTCAACTGCCGAGGGGACAACTTCCGAAGCCAACGCAGCAAGGGAAAATAACACAACTGCTACCGGTCCGCATGTTATCCGCTACCCAAGAGTCTCTGTTGTTCTTCTATTCCCTGGCCCTTGCCCTCCTAACGCGGGGCTTGCTGAGCCAGATAGGAAGAGGCTTCCTTCCAGAAAGCCCACCAAGGCTTTGCGTTCGATTGCATCAGGGACTCGCGTAGCGAAGGATGAACGAAGACCCTGCAACTCAATGCCCCCTCCTGGAAGAATATCTTGGTGGCCCTGAACTCTGGCGACAGTTCCGATAATCGACGCATTTGCGATCCTGCGTTCCCAACAAAAGGATCGCCAATTTCGTGCCTTCGTTTCGATGGAATATCGATCAACACATCAGATAGCTTGGCTTCAGGCGCGTACTTCTGCGCTATCTCAGCGATGGCCGCCGCAAGTATACTCCATTCAGCACACCTCCGATCCATCAAATACTCGCGTATTCTCACCTCTGTGGCCCCAGTGTCAGTAGCGTTGAACTCCAACAGAGACTTGTAGATACCCCTCCTTCCCTGCAGTAACATTAATGCAGGGTTCTCCAAATCTCTATCGAGACGTCTCTTTTCGAATATCTCGTTGAGCCATCTCACCGCCTCAATGTCAGACATAGAGTATGTGGCTCCAAAATACTCAGGGAATGATAAGCGATCATGCTCCAACAAGTACTGTGGCACGAATCGCAGCATCGCCATTATCGCGCGATTGGTTCGATGCCAGTATACGCGCTGATACATCCAGCGGCGACCAGTTGCCACCGATTCTGCTGCACAAATCCCCTTTTCTGTTATCGCAATAGTGGGTTTGTCCTGGGCCGTGCAGGTTAGACTAGCCAAAATGCTATCCACATCTACGGCACTCCCATAGGCTGCGCCTGTAAATCTGCTATCCGTGCGCAGATAGCACAACTTGTCCACATCGAGTGGGCCGCTCACAATGCTTCGCAATATGAGGATGCCTTCGTCACTGTCCTGTTCGTCACTAAGAATTCTTCGTAGAAAGGAAAGAACACGTCCGCCAAAAAACCGTTCACCACGCAATGTTTCCTGTCGTATCAGGCTTGGGAGACTCGTGATCTGGTTGTCACGCAGTATGCGCTTGCACTCTTCACGATGCCGGTTGGCGGCCTCTTGTACCCACTTCTCGTCTTGTGTCTCTTCATCCAAGAGAGCACTTGTCACTTCTTCATCACGAGGAATATGAGCAAAAGGCCCATCGGTTTCACCACGAAATGCGAAATCCTCAAATACATGTCCCAAAGGGTAATGGCCCAGGTCATGAAGAAAACCCGCTAGCAGAGTTGCTTCGAGCTTGGGACGCTCGGCACAATACAGTCTAAACGTGGGATCGCCTAGAAGGACACCGAGGTATCGTCGAGTGAGATTGTACGTCTCAACACTGTGCAATAGGCGGTTGTGTGTTGCGCCCAAGTAAATCATACTTACGAAATCGAGTTGCGAGGTGTTCCGCAGTCTTTGCACAGTGTGGTGATTCAGCACCAATCTCATTCTCTTGGTGAGAGGCACCGAGTCTCCCGGTATAGCAAGCGAAGTGTTGGTCTGCGTTCCCAGTGACAGTTCTGGGATTCCAAGGGGAGACACCAGACGGTCACCACTTGTTGCCAGGGCTGCTCGAACGTCGTCTGCGGAAGAGAATGCACCTTCGAGGCACTTGTCAGCTATGCGGCTCAGGCCCGTGACACCGTCGTAGATGACGTGATTGAGCACCGCACGAACCTGTGGCTGCCATTCACATTTCAGTGGGCTATCAGGCAATCGCTCGTTGAGAAGCAGCTTCAACATCGCGCCGAACATATAGAGATCGAGGTATGCGCGATTCTCTTTCAGCATAAGCGATGGAATCTTCTTCTTGACTTTCGCCTGCCATTCCTCACTGACGCGGTCCCGCGTGGCGATGTACGTCGTGAATTCGGGGTGGTCCGGTGTGAACACGTGGGCGGCACCCAGGTCAACCAGAACAGCCTCCGGACGGTGGCTTTGGCGAACCAGGATGTTCGCTTCCTTCACGTCAGAATGGATAGCGTGCTGCTGGTGTATGTACAATAGTGCACAAAGGATGTCGTCCAAGAGATCCAGCACAACGTCGGCAGGCCTTTCGCAAGAGGCTAGGAGTGAAGGGTCCATGATGAACTCGTGGAGCCGCTTACCTTCTACATACTCCATATGTATGGGATGCCGACCCCTTCATGCCCACCGCTGCCAGCCTCTTCAGAGGGAATCCGCCCAAAGCTGATGAGTTTCGCAAGATTCGAATGGCTCAGTCGCGCGAGTCTGTGCATTTCGCCCTCAAAGACCTCCGCAAAATATTCCCAGCCATCCTCCTGAAGAAGCTCCGCTTCGGGAGAGAGCACCTTTACCGCTCGCTCCATCACACCTGCCTGGATCACGCGCCAAACGACACCTGTGGCGCCTTGATTTATGGGATCGGCAGGTTGCCCAGCGGGCTTCGCACTATCTTTCGCGTCCATAATGACCAAATCCGAACCCTTGTGTAGAGGCTCGCCAACCAAATAGTTCGGGTACGGCATTGTTCAATCCTCCCTTCTCAAGAAGAATCTCCACTGGCACCCGCCGCATGAGCAAAGACTATATGGACACTTGAGTTAGCTTCTCTCAAGGTTTCACAGAGGCCGTACGCATCTTGCCCTCTCGGGCCCCAACCATCTCGTCACAGCTTCGTCAAAGGTGCTTCATCAAAGAATGCAGAAGTATTCTGGCGGAAGATGGCGGCAAGGGCAATAGAAAAAGGGGCTTTGTGACAACTTTTTTCGGGTTCACCACGGAGGCACGGAGTGGCAGGCGGCGGGACGCCGAGGAAGGTAGTCGGTAGCCGGTAGTCAGTGGTCGGTTGGGAGTTGGAAATCTGTGTCAATCGGCGCAGTCTGCGGATGAAAAGCAGGTCGGAGTTCTCAGCCACGCCTGCTAAGCGCAAACCCTCTCCGCACCGCGTCCTTCACACGTAGAAGGCGATTCTCGCCGGGCCAATGTTGATGGCAATTCGTAAGAAAATCCACAGATTACTCAGATTTCACAGATTCCGAGCCAGAAAATCTGCGTAAATCGGCGAAATCTGCGGATGATCTCCGAGGTATTTTTCGCGTGGTTCGCGTATTTCGCGGTCGAAAAGCAGTTGCCGGTAGTCCGTAGTCAGTAATCGGTTCTCTGTCCTCTGTGTCCCGGTGTCCCTGCGCGAGTTGATTTTGGTCGCGGCGGGTTCAGGGCCTTGCGGAGGACTTTCGCTTCTTCGTGCGGAGTTCGGTCAGTTGCAGGACCAGCCGCAGGGCTTCATTGACCGATTCGCCGGTCGGAAACGCCTCAGCAACATCGGGGGCCAGGAGGACGAGATTGGTTCCCTCTCGGAACCGCTCGGCATACTTGCCCCGTACGCCTGTCTTGAGCAGTTGGCTGAAGTCATACTCCGGCCGGAGATCGTCATTCCGTTCTTCGTTGGATTTCTTTTTCATACACCATAACGCAATCCGACCAGTTCATACCCTCAGCCTACCAGAAAACCGCCTTGGAGTAAAGCCATCAAGTTCATAACACGCTCCGGCGGCGTTTCCCTCTATGCCTTTGCGTCTTTGCGCGAGATTTCGGTTCTTTGGCGAGCGGGGACGCTCGCCCTACGCCGTCCTCAAGTCCGACATTCCGCCTTGTTTCGGGCGTCTTCCTCTATGTCGAACGAGCCGAGGTATTTCTCGTCGCCGTTTATCTTGATGTGGGCGACCCATTTGTTCCGGCGTCTCTCACGGGAGACGCCGATATACTGAAACGACGCGTTCGACGCGCTGCGGCGGTTCGCGTTGTTTTGGGCGATCGTGCAGTTGCGCAGGTTGGCCTTGCGGTCGTCCAAGCCGTCGCGGTTGACGTAGTCGCACGCGTTCCGCGGGTGTGGCCGGAATTCGGTGGCGGCCCCTGCCGATGTCGTGCTGGCAAGCACGGACGGGTGCCCCCGCTCGCCCTACCAAGCGGGTCCCATCCCCCGCCCGAGGCTGACCCCACGCCGGTCAATATGGCTGAGATTTCACTTGACGAGGAATTGGTGCACCTGTATGATAACAGGGCAACAGAATAGAAGGTCACAGATAAGAGACCACAGCTTGGGAGGGTTTCGTCGTGAGCGGCCCCGCACGCGTCCTCGTCGAAGATCTACCACGGAGGCACGGAGATCACCGAGGTGATCTTGGATTCATTGACAGACAGGATCTCGACTTCATTCTCAGCGGCCTCGGCGTCTCGGTGGTGAGCAGTCGCGCCAAACAAAGCCAATCTCCCGCAGGTGCGTAAGAATGGGCGAGGGCCGGCAAGGTCGCCCAGACCGGCGTTGCTGGGCCGAAGTATGTCAAACAAAGCCAATCCCGCCGGAGCGACGGGAAGGGCAAGTACCTTGTGGGAAAAGAGTTACAACAAACTGGACCTGCAACGGGCCTCGGCCAAACAAAGCCAATTCGCCCAAGGCCTTTCGCCCGAGCGGGCTTTTGCGGAATCGGTTCTTGCCATACGCGAGTTGGGCCACTAAGATAGCCGCCGTTTCCAAAGAGGCACTATTGAATACGGAGTCGATGATGGCACAGCCACCGGCACACAAGTTCATCAATCAGATCGGGGCGGGAGAGGCGATCAATGCGGTGTATGTCGTACGCGAGCCGATTCTACGCGGCACTTCGCGCGGGGACCTGTATATCGCGATGTTCCTGTGCGACCGCACGGGCCAGTTGAACGGGCGGATGTGGCAGGCGTCGGAAGTGGTGTACAAGTCGCTGCCCAAGCCCGGATTCGTGCATGTGGTGGGCCGCAGCGAGCTGTATCAGAACAACCTGCAGATCGTCGTCAACAGCATCGCCGCGATTGACCCGAGCAAGGTCAAGGTCGAAGACTACCTGGCCCGCACGACGAAAGACTGCGGCCAGATGTTCAGGGAAGTGCAGGAGATCGTCGGCACGATCAAGCACCCGCAGCTTGCGGCCCTGACCGCCGCGTTTCTGGCGGACAAGGAGCTGATGCAGAAATTCTGCGCCGCCCCGGGCGGCATGAAGATGCACCACGACTGCATCGGCGGGCTCCTGGAGCACACGCACGGCATGCTCCGCGTTGCCAAGACCATCCTGCCGCTGTATCCGCAGGTGCAGGCGGACCTGGTCCTGGCCGGCATCTTTTTGCACGACATGGGCAAGACCGAGGAGCTTGCCTACGACATGGCGTTCTCCTACACGGACTCCGGCCAGTTGATCGGGCACATCAGCAAGAGCCTGCTGATGATCCACCGCAAGGCCGACGCCCTGCGGGCGAGTGGCACGGCGATCGGTCCGGAGGTCCTGGATGCGCTTGGGCACATCATCCTCTCGCACCACGGGGCGTTCGAGTTCGGCTCGCCCAAGCTGCCGGCTACGGCCGAGGCCTTCATGGTCTACTACCTCGACGACCTCGACGCCAAGATGGATCAGGTGACGGCGGCGATCAACGAAGAACTGAGCGAATCCAACTGGACCGCCTGGCAAGGGACCCTCCAGACGCGCCTGTACCGCAAGCGAATCGAGTAGCTTAGCTGGGCACCCAGATCTTCCGGGCGTTGATCAACTCGGCCTTCGGCGGCAGAATCAGCGGGGTCTGGGTCTTCGTGTAGAAGATCAGCCCTTTGTAGGCGGTCAGGTAGTAGTACTTTGTTGTGAAGACACCGCCCTGGGCGCAGACGACGAGCGGCGCCTCGGTCTTTCCGAGGATCGCCTCGAAATCACCCGGTTCGACGTTGACAATTGCCCCGGAGGCCTTGATCGCGTCGGCGATGGCCGCTTCGCCCGCGGCCGCCACGGCGCCTGATTCTGCTCCATACACCATGCGATTGCCCCTTCTACTCCGGTGTCACCGGGCCTTCCAGACTTCCGGCTTGTGGACGCCCGGCGACTGATACTCGACGCAGTAGGGTCGGATCTCGAGGACGGCGTAGTTTGGGTCGTCCGGGCCGCTGAAGAGGGCCTTCAGCATGTCGCTCCAGAAGGCGTGGCGTGCCTCTTTGCTGGTGTTGAGCGTCGCGCGGCCCTGAATTTGGAGATAGGGGGCCATGTTGCGCGGGTCCGTGACGCCGCAGGTGAGGTGCACCTCGGGATTCTTCTGGATCTGTTTGACCTTGCGGGCACTGACGAACGTGGCGCAGCGAATGGTCATGTCCTGCGCGGCCACCACCATGACGTAGCGGACCCAGGGCTTGCCGTCCTGGGTGGTCGTGGCCAGGGCCGCCAGTTGCGGCTGCTGCAGGATTTTGAGAATCTGTTCCTTCAAATCAGACATCCATATACTCCTTTCATGCGAATTCGGAAGACCAATCGGGTGCTATGTTCGCGTCATCCTGAGTCGAAGGCGAAGAGCCTGTTCTGATCGAAGCCCAAGAAATCCGGCCTCCGAATGGGAGGTTTCCCAAAGTCGCGGCCCAGATCCTTCACTCCGCTGCGCTCCGTTCAGGATGACAGATGGGGCACGAGGGTCCTTTGTGTTTGGCATCCAAGCCACGATAGTTCCGTCACTTTGCCCATCTCTTGAGGATTTCGATACATTCGATCATCGAGCGTCCGTTGTGGTAGCCGGCTTTCCAGTTGCTGGCTTTGTCGCCCTGGGCCTGTCCCTGGGCCGAGAGGCTCTCATGCCACTCGCCGACGGTCCAGTCCACCAGCTTGGTTTCGATCAGCCCGAAGGTGGTCTCGAAGACATCGAGGTACTTGGCGTCTTTCGTGTACTCGTACATGCGCAGCGAGCTGACGATCGTCTCGGCCTGCACCCACCAGGACTTGCTGCGATCGTCGGCTGCCATATTGAACGGTCCGGTGTAGAAAACCCCGCCGTTGCGGCCATCGTAGCCGTACTTCAGGGCGTACCCGAACAGGGTCTTGTACAGGTCCATGAACGGGTAGTTCGACACGCCGGCGGCATCGCACGCATCCATGAGCAGCCAGATGTTCTCGATGTCGTGGCCGTAGGAGACGCGGTCGTAGCCGCCGTCCAGGCGGGCCGTCCAGTTCGGATCGTACTTGTCCGTGCAGGCGCCGAGGTTCTTACGCACGACCGTGTTGCTCTCGATGTTGATCAGCTCCAGCAGCCGCTCGCGGGCGATGGGCAGATTGCTCGCGCGGTAGAAAGTCGTCATGGCTTCGAGCAGGTGCAGGTGCGTATTCATCAGCTTTAGTTCGGACGGCGCCCCCATGTACGAGCTCTGTCCGGCCGGCGACGGCGTCCAATCCGGGTTGAAGGACTCGAGGTAGCCGCCGTGGGCTCTGTCGTGTGACTTCTCTTCCAGGAGGTTGAAGAACTGCACGGCGAAATCCAGAACGTCCTGCTTGCCGCTGGC
The DNA here is from genome assembly GCA_026386805.1 of Phycisphaerae bacterium. Lineage (GTDB taxonomy): Bacteria > Planctomycetota > Phycisphaerae > Sedimentisphaerales > Anaerobacaceae > PLanc-01. The sequence goes on from JAPLMX010000248.1 coordinate 7,521, forward strand.
CATCGCGTATTCGGAGATCGCATAGAGCGCGAAGGACTGGCCGTAGAGGTGCTTATTGGGCTGGAGCTTCTGGTTGCCGGTGACATCGACCTGCCAATAGAAGCCGCCGTAGGTCGGGTCCCACATTTTCTCGCGCAGGAATCGATACCCATGCTCGGCAGCCTCCAGGTACTTCTGCGGCTCGTAGCCCGCACGGGCCAGCCGGGAGAACAGCCACACCTGCCGGGCCTGGGTCACGATCATCTTGGTCACCGGCTCCTTGAGCTTGCCCTGGGCGTCGAAGCTGATCGTGTAACCGCCGTTGACGCGATCGATACTCTTGTCATACCAGAACGGCACGATGTTCGTTGTGAGGATCTTCTGGAGCCTCGGCGTGTACTTCTCGGCGATCTGCCCCGACTCCGACGCCGCAGAAGCCAGAGAGGCGATCAGAAGAATCAATGTCGTGGGTAGCCACACTCTGCCCGTAGGTGATGTGTTCATCTTCTGCTCCTCTATACAGAACAATATCCTTTGTCCGGAGAACTGGTAAGGAACTGCTACTTGTTCTTCAAGTGCTTATCCGCGAAGTCCATGTAGCGGTCCCAGTCGTAGTTGGTGACGTCGTGCTTGCCGGGGCGGATGTGGTAGGCGACCTCGCCCATCGCGGGCTGGCTGACCGCCGGCATGTCCTCAATCGGCAGGGGGGCCGCACCAAGCAGCTTGTAGATCGGGCCGGCGAGCTTGGCCGAGAGGAATTCGCCGCGCGGATCGGCCCAGCGGTCCTCCTCGGCACTGGCGACGTAGACCGGCCTTGGCGCGATCAAGGCAATCAGCATGTGCTGATCGACCGGCAGATCGCCCTCCTTGCCGTTGTACTTCTTGAAGTTGGTGCAGAACCAGTGCGGGAATGACGTGTTGATCCGTTGCACGGTCTCGCCGAAGTTCCGCCGCGACAGGGCGGCCCCGCCGCAGCCGGAGTCGTTGGAGATCACGAGGGCGAATCGCTCATCCGTAGCGCCAGCCCACAGGGAGGTCTTGCCGAGCCGGGAGTGGCCCAGGACCGCTACCTTCTTGGCGTCGATGTCGGAATCCGTCTGGAAGTAATCCATCGCACGGCTCAGCCCCCACGCCCAGGCGGCGATGGAACCCCACTCGTTCGGGGCGGGCCTGGTCTGCCCCTCCTTGTAGAATAGCGGCTGGACCCCATTCTTGAAACCGTCATCGAAGTCGGGATCGATATCGCCGTAGTAGATCGTGGCCAGACCGTAGCCCCTTTCCAGAATCCGCTCGACCGGCCAGCGGCTGGCCTCTTTGCCTCGTGAGGCCGCTGTTGCCCGGTGATCGGTAATGCCGTCCGGCTTGCTGTTCGCCATCCAGCTCTTCGAGATGGTGATGCCGGGGTCGGTGCTGATGGCTTGATTGCCGCCGAAGTTCAGGCCGACGAACAGCGGCACAGGCTTGGTTGCCTTGTTCGGCAGGTAGATCAGGATGTTCATGTTGGGGTCCTGCTGGCGGCCGGTGAAATAGACCGTCACTTCCTTGCGCGTCGCCAGGCCGTTGAGGGCTTCCTTGTTGACGGAGGTGGTCATGAACGTCATGGACTGGGGCTTGCCCGGCGCCTTGCCGTACATGTACTCTTCGAAGAGCTTGAGAATCTCCGGCCGGCGCTTTTGCTGCCACGTTTGGGCGTCCTTCACCGGGGCGCCATCGCAGCAGACGAGCGGGTCGGGCAGCGTGTACTGGCCCACCTTCGACTCATCATAGTTGGCCTCCTGGGCCCAGCCGGCTGGCGAGCAGATTATCATTGCCAGGGATGCTACCAAGATGCGGGTTACGAGGTTGTTCGACATGCTTGAGTCCTCCTATTTCTTGCGTCAACGTCCACGACTCACGACGAGATAGGTACACGGAAACCCCGTTGCTTTCAAGTAAAAACTGGAACCCGGTCACTGCATCCGCGTGCATCGCCAAGGACCCGTTCGGCAAGCCGGTGCAGCACTTTGCCGTTGTGCCGGTCGTATAGCGATGATGGTTGGGTTGTGAAGACCGAGAGCATTGCCTATAATCGCCTGAGGCAATAGGGTTTCCGTTGGATAGCTGTGCATGCAGATACAGACGCAGACAAGAACGAAGATCTACACCGTTACGCAGGTCAACTCCTTGGTCAAGGACGTGCTGGAGGCGAATCTGCCGTCCTGGCTCACGATCAAGGGCGAGATCACCGATTGGAAGGAGCACCAGAGCGGGCATCGGTACTTCAGTCTCAAGGATGAGGAGTCGGTCCTGCCTTGTGCGATGTGGCGGGGCACGCTCGCGAAGATCAAGTTCAAGCCGGCCAACGGCTTGGCGGTTCTGGTTACCGGCTCGATCGACCTTTATGTGCCGCAGGGCCGGTATAAGCTGATTGTCGATGAGATGATCCCGGCGGGCACGGGGGCTTTGCAGTTGGCCTTTGAGCAGATGGTGCGGAAGCTCGAAGCCGAGGGGCTGTTCTCCGAGGCACACAAGAAGCCGCTTCCGAAGTACCCGCAGCGGATCGGGATTCTCACGAGCGAGTCCGGTGCGGCGGTCCAGGACATCGCCGTGAGCATTCACAATCGCTGGCCCTGCACGAAGTTGTTGTTGTACTCGGTACCGGTTCAGGGGCCGGGAGCGGCCGAGGCCATCGCCGCGGGTATTCGCGATGTGAATGGGCGTAACGACAAGCTGAAGCTGGACGTGCTCATCGTCGGACGCGGCGGCGGGTCGCTGGAAGACCTGTGGGCGTTCAACGAGGAGGTTCTGGCCCGGGCGATTTTCGATTCGCGGATTCCTATCATCAGTGCCGTGGGGCACGAGGTGGATACGACGGTGGCCGATTTGGTGGCGGATGCCCGCGCTTCGACTCCGACCAAAGCGGGTATGGTCGCAGTGCCCGACATGCACGATGTGCTGGGCGACCTGGCCCACCACCAGAGGCGGCTGACCGGCAGCGTCCGCAGCCAGTTTGGCCTCTGCTGTGAGTACCTCCAGACCATCCTGGCCAGTGCGGTCTTTCGCAATCCGCTGCTGTCGGTCCTCAATCGCGAGCAGTACCTCGATGATTTGACGTGGAGTCTGGGCGGCGCCGTGAAAACGATGCTCGTTGAAGCTCGCCGGCAGATGCAGGATTACCAGGACCAAGTGGCCAAGATCGAGCCGCACCGGCTGCTCGGCCGGATGACGGTCGAATTGAACGAGTTGAAGGGCTGGGGCCTTGCCGCGGTCACGAAGGTCCTCAATGACAAGGAACTGGAGATCACGGCTCGGGAGAACCGCCTGGCTGCCCTGAACCCCAGGTCGGTTCTCAATCGCGGCTACAGTATCACGATGAACAGACAGACCGGCCAAATGGTGCGGACGGCCGAGGATGTCCAGCTTGATGATTTTCTGATAACCGAACTGGCGAACGACAATCGCATCGAAAGCCGGGTCACAGGTAGGGCGAGCGTCCCTGCTCGCCACCCCGAGTCGTGCGGGGACGCACGACCTACAGGAGAGCACCGTCCATGACGGAACGAAGACAAAAGGACGAGATCAGCAAATTGACCTTCGAGCAGGCGATTGGGCAACTTAAGGGGATCGTGGATCGGATCGAGCAGGGGGAGATCCCCTTACAGGACAGCCTGGAACAGTATGAGAAGGGCATGGCTCTGATCAAGCACTGTCGCGATATCCTCCAGAATGCCGAGAAACGCATCGAGAAGATCTCCAAGGAGGAACCGCCCGAACCAGAGAAGAAGCAAGAGAACTCTGAGCCGCTGCTTGGGGGATAGTCCGGGGGTCTGTCCGGCTGCGGGTCTACTTCTTCTTGTAGGTGGCGGCCGGGTCGTAGACCTTCTGGGCTACCTGTTCAAGGTCGGTCTTGGTTTTTGGCTTTAAGGCTCGGTAGAAGCAAGACTTATAGCCTACATGGCATTGGCCTTCGCTGACCACGACCTTTAGGATCAGGCAGTCCTGGTCGCAATCGACGAGGATCTGCTTGACGGCCTGGAAGTGGCCGGACTGCTCGCCTTTGAGCCAGAGCTTGCCACGGGAGCGGCTGAAGTAGGTGGCCCGGCCGGTCTCGATGGTGCGGTCCAGGGCCTCGCGGTTCATCCAGGCGACCATCAGGATTTCGCCGGTCTCGGCGTCCTGGGCGATGGCCGGGATCAGGCCGTGGGCGTCAAACTTGGGCGTGAACTGCAAACCTTCCTCAACCTGCTTCGAATCCACGGATATCCTTCCAACTTCGGAATTGCGATTGATAACACCTTGTCAGGTCATATTTTACAGGCTATCATTTATAAGGACAAGCGTTTTTTGGAGAGACGCCTTGCAGGATGCTCACAACGCCGTCAGGAAGGGGCATTTGTCGCTGATTGCTCGCATTGCGGTCGCGACGGTGGCGATTCTATGGGTCCTGCGAGGTCAAGATTGGCACACGTTGGCGTCCGTCTTTCAGAAACTCAGTCCGTGGTATTTCGGACTCAGTCTGGTAATCTATGCGGTGGCCCAGGTCATTATCGCCGTCCGCTGGTGGATGCTGTTGCGGGTCCAATCGATCTATATTGGCGTGCTGGCAGCCGTGCGGCTGTTCTTTTTGGGACTTTTCTATAACAACCTGATGCTGGGGGCGGTAGGGGGCGACCTGCTCAAAGCCTGGTACGTCACAAAACACACGAATAGGCGTCTGGAGGGCGCGTTGAGTGTTTTGGTGGATCGGGGCATTGGGCTGGTGGGAACGCTCCTGATCGCGGCTTTCACTTATTTGGTGTTGGTGCGGGGGTACACCGCAGCCGGGACCGGGCCACGGGAGACGAACCGGTCGGGGTGGCTTTCGCAGTATGGGGGGATGATTATTCTATGGGCCGCCGTGGCAGTTGGAGCGATCCTCGTGGTTCTGCTGGTGCATCCGACCGGCCGAGCGAAGCTTTTCCGGGCGGCGGGAACGGCTCGATCCCGGGGCGTTTTCCTGCTGCGGAGAGCAAAAAACGCCATCGTGGTGTATTGTTCGAGACCCTGGACTCTGCTGTGGGCTATGATCTTCACGTTGGTTGGGCAGAGCATCGTCATCGTGAGTTTCTGGTTGCTGGGGAGAAACCTGGGGATTGACGCAGGGCTGAGGTACTACTTTGTGGCCTTTCCGGCCGGGTGGGTGATCGGTGCGATCCCGATCAGCCCCGCCGGGTTAGGCATCACAGAAGCCGGAACCGCCGGGCTATTCGCCTTGCTGTGCCCGACGGCGCCGTACGAGAGACTCGTGGCACTGGTCCTGTGCCAGAGGTTCGTTTGGGTCCTGACGTCACTGCCCGGCGGGCTGGTTCACCTGCTCGGCGCCCACCTGCCCGAGCGGGAGATTTCTATTGACGGTCAAGAGCGTACAAATTAGGCTATCGGTGTGATTTGCCGTGCGCACACCCAGTTTTAGGGCCTTCATGGATGGCAGCCAACGGCTGTCGTGAATGGATGAGTGTAACAAAAAGCGTCAAACGGTACTTTCTGCGCGGGTTGGCGGTTTTGCTGCCGACAATACTGACCGTGTGGATTCTGGCTTGGGGTTACGGCCTACTTCAAGAGCATGTCAGCATTCACATAAACCGTGGACTAGTGAAGGCGTTAGTGTGGTTTCACAGAGGCCAGGGGCTTTCCGAAGCGGCGTTGGCGCAATACCAAGCGGACCTGGAGGCCAGTTTCGTCCGAGGGTTTGCCGGCTCGGTGGTCGGGCTGCTGATCGCGACGGTGGCGGTCTTCCTGTTCGGAGCATTCCTGGCCAGTGTCATAGGCAAAATCCTGTGGCGAATGGCCGAATCCCTGATCATGAGCACGCCGGTCTTGCGGGGGGTCTATCCGCACGTCAAACAGGTGACGGACTTCGTCTTGACGCCGGAACAAAAGAAGAAGTCGTTCTTGCAGGTCGTTGCGGTGGAGTATCCCCGCCGGGGTCTCTGGTCCATCGGGTTCGTCACAGGCTCGGGTCTCAGAACGGTTGCCGGCCACGCCCAAGGAGAGTTCCTGACGGTCCTGATGCCGAAGGCCCCGGCACTCGTCAGTGGGTACGTGATCGCGGTTCCGAAAGCAGAGGCCCTGGTCTTGGACATGACGGTCGAAGAGGCGTTTCGATTTTTAGTCAGCGCTGGCGTGATCTTGCCGGAGGGCGAGCAAAGGATCCCGCTGCGGAAGGCGTGTGAGGCCGTGTAGCGGCAATCAGAAATTAAGAGGAACGTTGGTTTTAAGAGGAACGTTGATTTAAGGAGGCCAACATTGCTTTTCACGATCACAGGCAAGCACATCACGATTACGGAGGCGATTCGAGCCTATGCCGAAGAGAAGACCTCGAGACTCCCACGGTACTACGATGGTGTGAACCAGGTAGAGGTCGTTGTCGACAGCAGCCACGGGGCGAACAAAATGAGCGTGGAAATCATAGCGCGGGGGGAGCATGGCCATGTTTTCGTAGCGACCGAGACGGGTGAGAGCGCCCTGCCGTGTATCGACGGGGCGGTCCATAAGCTCGAACAGCAGCTTCGCAAGAGAAAGGCCAAGGAAAGAGATCACAAGCACACGGGTGAAGGCACCAGTTCTGCGGGGCCGACCCAATTGTAGCGGCGGCACCGCTGTTGGATCGTTGGATAGTTGCGGTATCGGATAAGGCTGGACGCAAGAATGAGATTCGATGAGTTTGTATGTTTCGAGGCAACAATCCCTGAGTTGCAGGCAACGGACCGCGACGGCGCCATTGTGGAGTTGATCGCCGCACTGGTCAGTGCGGGCAAGATCCCGAGCGAATCGGCCAAGGATGTGACCAAGGCCGTCGTCAAGCGGGAGAACGAGGCGAGCACGGGCATGGGCAAAGGCGTAGCTGTGCCCCACGTCAAGCATGCGGCGGTGAAGAACGTTCTGGCCGCCGTCGGCCAGAGCAGTAGCGGTATTGACTTCGCCTCCCTGGATGAACAGCCTGTCTACTCGGTGATTTTGCTGATCAGTCCCGTCAACAATCCCGACAAACACTTGCAGGCCATGGAGAACGTCTTCCGGCATCTGCAGAAAGAGAAGTTCCGCAAATTCCTCCGACAGTGCCGAATGCCGGCAGAGCTGGAGGACCTGCTCAAAGAGGCGGACGAGAATCCGTCGTGGTGAGTGGGGCCCAGACTGTCGTGGGGTGGCCCGGCCCGGTAGGTCAGTGGGAGAAAGGGTCTTGGAGAAACTGGTTCGCGAAACAGCGGTTGAGATCAAGAACGCCGAGGGCCTTCACATGCGCCCCGCGATGCAGTTTGTCGACACGGCCAATCGATTCCACAGTGACATTATTGTCAGCAACGGTCAGACGGACGCGGACGGAAAGAGCATCATGCAGATGAGCATGCTGGCGGCCACGTGCGGGACTTGCCTGCACCTTCGGGCCGAGGGCTCCGATGCGGACCAGGCACTCCAGGCGCTGCGGGAGCTGGTGGAGGTGCGGATGTTCGGGGAGCCGCCGCCCTGAGGCAGAGGGTAACGAAATTCAAAGGGTGAGCCGACGGCCTCAAGCCGAAAGACGGAAGGCGTCAGGCTCGAAACGAATCCGGCATGGAGATCAAAAAGGGAATTGCAGTCTCGCCGGGGGTATCGATCGGTAAGTCGCTCATTGTGGATTCCGAGGACTACCGAATCCCGCGGCGGGAGATTGAGCCCTCCCAGAGGGTGGGGGAGATCCAGCGCGTACGCAACGCCTTTCAGGAGGCCATCGAGGAATTGACGTCCCTGGAGCGGGGGCAGGATGAAGCCACCGGCGGGCACATCAAGGACATCTTCGCGGTGCACTTGCGCTTTCTGCGGGATCGGAGCCTGCGGCGTCGCGTCACCGACAGCGTCCAGACGGAATCCGTGACGGCTGAGTATGCCGTCTCGACGGTGCTGCGGGAGATCGCCTCGCATTTCGAGACGAACGTCAAAGACACCTACATCAGCGAGCGTGCGGCGGACATCTACGACATCGAGAGGCGTTTGTTGCGGCGGCTGCTGGGGACCAAGCGGGAAGACATTCTGCACCTGAAGGAGGAGGTGATCGTCGTCGCGCGGCAGCTCAGCCCCACGCAGACCGCCGGCTTCAATCGGGATTATGTCAAGGGGATCGCCTCCGACGCCGGCGGGCGGACGAGTCACGCCGCCATTGTGGCCCGCTCGTTGGGGATTCCCGCCGTGGTGGCCCTGGAAGACTTGACGGAGGTGGTCCGGACCAACGATCGGGTCATCATCGACGGCAATCGCGGCATCGTGATCGTCAATCCGGATGAAGAGACGATCCACCAGTATGAGGCGTACTCTCGCGAGTTCGTCGCCCTTGAGCACAAGCTGGATGCGATTCGCGAGAAGCCCGCGACGACGCGCGACGGCGTTCGAATCCGGTTGCTGGGCAACATCGAATTCCCGGACGAGTCCAGCCTTGTGCTGGAGAAGGGCGGCGAAGGCGTCGGCCTGTATCGGACGGAGTTTTTGTACCTCAACCGGTCCACCGAGCCGGTCGAGCAGGAGCAGTACGAGGCCTACGCCGAGGTGGCCCGTGTCTTCAAGAACAAGCCCGTGGTGATCCGCACGTTCGATCTCGGCGCGGACAAGTACACCCAGAATCAACGTCCGACCCCCGAGCCGAACCCGTTCCTGGGTCTGCGCTCCATTCGGTTCTGCCTGCAGAACCTCACGATGTTCAAGACGCAGCTTCGCGCGATCCTGCGGGCCTCCGTCCTGGGGCAGATCAAGATCATGTTCCCGCTGATCACGAGCATCCAGGAGCTGATGCAGGCCAAGATGATCGTGCACGACGTGATGGAGGACTTGGACGAAGAGAACATCCGCTACAATCGCAGCATCGAGATCGGCGCGATGATCGAGACGCCGTCGGCCGCCTTGACGGCCTCGACCCTGGCCCGCGACGCGGACTTCTTTAGCATCGGCACGAACGATCTGACGCAATATACGCTGGCGGTGGATCGGGGCAACGAGCTGGTCTCGCCCCTGTACTCGGCCGCTGACCCCGCGGTGCTGCGGCTCATTCGGATGATTATTCAGGATGCGAACAAGGCGAAAATCGACGTCTCGGTCTGTGGCGAGACGGCCTCCGAGCCGGAGTACGTCATGCTGCTGCTGGGCATGGGAATTCGAACGCTGTCCTTGACCTCGCCGATGATCCCGGAGATCAAGCAGGTCATTCGCTCCGTCAAGATCGAGGACTGCAACCATCTGACCCGCACGGTCCTGGCGATGAACTCGGAAAGGCAGATCTCCAGCTACCTGCGAACTGCGGCCAGGAAGATCCTGCCGGAAGCGTTTTGAATGGATGAAGGATTGCGAATGATGGATGCTTCGACGGCGGTGATTCGATTCCGGATCGCCGGGGCGATGCGGTTTCTCTCTCACGCGGAAACGTCGAGGGTCCTTCAGCGGGCGTGTACCCGGGCGGCGATTGAGGTGCGGTACTCGCAGGGGTTCAATCCGCACCCGCGCATGTCGCTGCCGCTGCCTCGACCGGTGGGTGTGGAATCGGAGGATGAGTTGCTCGTCGTCAAGCTGTGCGACGACCGGGATGCTGCGCCGGGCGAGAGCCGGGCCGAACGGGAAGCGGCGATGAAACAGGCTCTGGCCGAGCAGTTGCCGGAGGGGATGGACGTGCTGGCGGTGGACCTGGTGGGGCCGGGCGTGCCGTTTCATCCGCTGTCCGCTGAGTACGTTCTGCCCGTCCGGGTGGCGGAGGACGCAGGCCTTGCCCAACGACTGAGAGACGAGATTGCCAGGGTGATGGCCAGTGGTCGCTGCCTGGTGGAAAGGGCTGCGGCGGAAGGCAAAGCGGCGCGATCCGTCGATGTCCGGCCTTTTCTGCAATCAATCCGTTTGGAGGGCGGGAGCCTGATCGTGCAGCATCGGACCGGCGGGGCCGGCTCGATCCGCGTGGACGAGATCCAGCAGCTTTTCGGGCTGCAAACGCAGGATTCGGCCGGGCCGGTGCGCAGGACCAACGTGGTATGGGAGACGACAAAACTTCAGAATGCATTGAAAGGGCCCTGCATGAAAACCAGGGCAGAGGATATGGAAGATGGCACGTGAGATGTTGATTAACGTCGCCGAGCGCGAGGAGTGCCGGGTCGCCGTCGTGGAAGAAGGCAAGCTGGAGGAGCTCTATGTCGAGCGGGCCAGCGCGGGCACTCATGTCGGCAGCATTTACAAGGGGAGGGTCGTCAATATTGAATCGGGGATTCAAGCCGCCTTTATCGATCTGGGGATCGAAAAGAACGGCTTTCTCCACATCAGCGATCTGCATCCCCGGTATTTCCCGGGGGGCAAGAACGGGGTCTTGGAGGTCATCGGCCGGCGGCAGGCCCTCAAGGATCGCCCTCCGATCCAGAGCTGCCTGCGCCGCGGCCAGGAGATCGTTGTCCAAGTCACGAAGGAGGGACTCAAAACCAAAGGGCCTACGCTGAGCACCTACCTGGCCCTGGCGGGCAAGCATCTGGTGATGATGCCCTGGATGAAGAATTACGGCATCTCGCACAAAATTGAGGATGAGGAAGAGCGCAAGAGATTGGCGCAGGTCTTCGAGGAGAGCAAGGCCCCCAAGGGGCACGGGTTCATCATCCGGACCGCCGGCGAGGGTGCTTCGAAACGGGACATCCAGGCCGACCTGAAGTATCTCGATCGGCTCTGGTGTGCGATGCAGAACCGGATGGAGACCGAAAAGGCGCCGGGCGAGATCTACCTGGAGTCGGATCTCGTGATTCGCGCCTTGCGCGACCTTTTTGGCAATGAGATTGTGACGATCGTTTGCGATTCCGACGCCATGGTCCGCAGGATCAAGGACTTCCTCGCGATCGCGACGCCTCGGCTCAAGCCCAAGGTCGTGCTCTACGAGGAGAAGATCCCGCTGTTTCACAAATATGAGATTGAGGAAGAGATCGCGAAGATTCAGGCCCGCGAGGTGGAGCTCAAGAGCGGCGGATCGATCGTGATCGAGCAGACCGAGGCCTTGGTTGCGATCGACGTCAATAGCGGGCGGTTCCGTCGGCAGAAGAACGCCGAGCAGACGGCCTACGAGAACAACCTGGAGGCCGCTGCCGAGATCGCCCGTCAGCTCCGGCTCCGTGACCTGGGCGGGCTAATCGTCTGCGACTTCATCGACATGCGCAATCCGAAGCATCGCAAGGAGGTGGAGACGGTGTTCCGCGACGCGGTCCGAGGCGACCGGGCGCGATCCAAGATCCTTCACATCAGCCGCTTCGGCGTCGTCGAGATGACGCGGCAGCGGATGCGCCCGTCGCTACAGTTCAGCACGTACCTGGCTTGTCCGCACTGTGCGGGGATGGGCTTCGTCAAGAGCCATGAGTCACTCGCCCTCGAGATCATCCGCCTGTTGAACTTGGCGGTGTCGCAGGACCACATTCGCCGGATCGAGCTGACGGTCTCGCGGGAAGTGGGCGATTACCTGCAGAACGAGAAGCGAACGGCCCTTGCCCAGCTTGAGCAGTCCACCGAGCGGCGGATCATCATTCACGCCTCGCCCGATGTGCGAGGCGAGCAACGCACTCTGCTGTGCTACAACGACCGTGGCAGCGAGGTGAAGCTGTGAGCGTGCTACACAATCTATGGCATTGAATGACCCCTTGTCGTTACGAAATCGTCCCGCGGGGGGGACTCGTCGGGCGGTGGCAGGAAGTGGGAAGACCGTGGAATTTGACTTGGAGTACGCTCGGCACGTCATTCTGGCTGAGGCCGAGGCGATCGCGTCGATGACGCCCATCGTGAACGGCGCGTTTGCCAAAGCCGCCGAGATGATCTATTACTGCGCCGGGTCGTGCATCGTCAGCGGGATCGGGAAGGCCGGCCTCATCGGGCGAAAGATCAGTGCGACCTTGGCCTCCACGGGGACGCCGAGCCACTTCCTCCATCCGGCCGAGGCCGTCCACGGCGACCTGGGACGCCTGCGCCGGGATGACATCGTGATCGTTCTGAGCTACGGGGGCGAGACCGACGAGATCGTCCGGCTCATCAACCTGGTCAAACAGCTTCAGATCGCCCTGATTTCGATCACCAGCGACGAGGATTCCACCCTCAGCCGGTACAGCGACGTGGTTTTGTGCATGGGCAAGGTGAACGAGGCATGCCCGCTGGGCGTGGCGCCGAGCGTCTCGACGACCTGTATGCTCGCGGCCGGCGACGCGCTGGCGTTCACCGTGATGAAGGCCCGCAAGTTCAGCGTGGAGGACTACGTCCGTTTCCATCCGGGGGGCTCGCTCGGCGTGAAGCTGATGACGGTGGAGCAGTCCATGATGTTCCGGCCGGGCGAGAAGCTCCCGATTGCCGGCGCAGGCGACTCCATCCGCCGGATGCTGGACAGAACCAACGATGTGAAGCGCCACGGCGCGGTCATGATCGTGGATGAGGCCGGCCGGCTGGTGGGAATCATTACTGACGCTGATCTGCGAAGGCTGCTGACCCGCAGCGGTTCGGCGGCGTTCGACCTGAAGGCCGGCGCGGTCATGACTGCCGGCTGCAAGCGAATCCGGGCCGACGCCCTGGCCGCCGAGGCAACAGCCATCTTCCACAAGTACCGCATCGACGAGCTGCCCGTCGTGGACGCCGAAGATCGGCCCGTCGGCATGATCGACGTGCAGGACATCGTGACGATCAAGGTGGTTGGATGAGCCTGACCACGAGGGTTCGGAAGAACGCTTGTGCGGCAATGACAGACTACAGGGGACTCCCGCTTTCGTGGAAATGACGGAACGTGCTATGAGTGAGAAGGCGAAGGCCAATCTTGAAGCCATTGAGATGCTTGTGCTGGATGTCGACGGCGTGTTGACGGACGGGCGAATCATCACGCATCATGACGGCAGCGAAAGCAAGTGCTTTCATGTTCTCGATGGACATGGCATTCGCCTGTGGCAGCGGGCCGGGCTGAAAGTGGCCTGGCTTAGCGGACGCAACTCGGTGGCGACAAGTTGCCGGGCCGCGGAGCTGCAGATACCCTATGTGTTGCAGGATTGCCACGACAAGCTGCCTGCGTTGAAGAAGCTCCTGGAGGAGGCGGGCGTGGCCGCGGAGAACGTGGTCTACGTCGGTGACGACGTGATGGACTTGCCCGTGATTCGCTACGTGGGCTTCGGAGTGGCCGTGGCGAATGCGGTCGATGAGGTTAAGGAGTGTGCGGACTACATTACGGCTCGCCCGGGCGGCGCGGGGGCCGTGCGCGAGGTGATTGAATACGTCCTCAAGGGCTCCGGACGGTGGCAAAGCCTGATGGAGCGGTATCGCATGTAGCGGCGTTGGACCATGAATGTGACCATCCGCAAATTCGCTGTGGGCTTCATTGCGCTGGCCGCACTGATCGGGGTCTACCTGCTCTACACGCGGACCAATCGGACGCCGCACCTCGAGGTGGATCTCGCCAGGACGGCGTCGCCGCCTGTGATCGATGCGAACGCGGATTCGCAAAATGACGTCGGCACGGTTCTCGGCGTGGGCGTCGGCCGGGTCGAGTTGACCCGCTTTCTGCACAGGAACGAGCGCAACCAGGTGGATCGCGACTTGGGCTTCGAGCAACTTCTCCATCAACAGGGCAATCAGTGGGAGATCACCAACCCCTACCTGAAGCTGTTCTTCCCGACGTTTCAGTGCATCGTTACGGCCAACCGGGGCAAGGTCCAGGTGGAGACCGCGTTCTCCCGGCCGATGGCGAGCGACGCCCTGTTCTCGGGCAACGTCGTCATCCACATCGTTCCCTCCGAGCCGAACGACGCCTTGGAGTGCTTCATCCACCTCGACGACGTGGGGTTCCTGGCGGCCAAGTCTCTGTTTTCCTCCACTGGGGCCGTCCATTTCCTTTCTCGTCGGGCGCAGCTCACCGGCACCGGCATGGAATTGATCTACGATGAGGCGCGCAGCCGGCTCGAACTGTTCCGGATCTTTACTCTTGACAGCCTGCGGCTCAGAAGCCGCGAGATGGGCTCGGTCGCCAACCTGACGCCCCGGCAGCATCCCGGGAACGCCGCACCGTCGCAAGATGCCGCGTCCGGACAGACGCCCGTAGCGGGGGGGCCGGCTAAGCAGCCTGACGACCGCTATCAGTGCATCCTTCACAGGAACGTTGCCATCGCAATGCCGGACCGTGTTGTCATGGCACGGGATGAGCTGGCCATCGACAACATCCTGTGGTCCGGGTCGAAGAAGCCCGATGTTTTGACGAGGCCGGCGCTGGATCCTAACGATCCCAATGCCGCCCCATACCCGGGCCCGAACGCCCTCGACACGACCGCCTCCTCGCACTCCGCCATCAGCTCGATCCCCCCGGAGTTCTTCGACACGGTCGTCACGTGCGACGGCGGATTTGAGGTCACGCCCATGGGCAGTAGGGTGAGCGTCCCCGCCCGCCACGAATTGTCAGAGGTCAGAGGTCAGACGACAGAAGACAGAAGACAAAGGGTGGAAGACGGTACGTCGTCCTCCGTCGTTCGTCCTCTGTCCTCCGGCTCACCGGATCGGCAACGTGCTTCGGCCCAGCGGATTCACTTCAACGCCTTCACCACCGACACTATTCTTGACGGCCCGGTCGAGATGGCGTTTCCGCTCGATCCCAACAGTCTACAGGGAGCCAAAGCCGCAGCGAAGGCCATGCCGATGACGATCACGGCGCAGAAAAACGTTCGATTCCTGGCGGCGGCCAGCCAGGTTCTCCTCGATGGTGACTGCAAAGTCACTCTGTCGCGATCCGAGCCGAACCTGACCTATGAATACGTCCTGACGGCCCCGAGGCTCGTGCTCGACATTGCGTCCGAGCCCAACAAGGCGAAGGGAGTCGCTGTTAGTGCCCGCAAGCTCGTGACCGACGGCGGTCCGGCGGCCCTCCGCATCCTGCGCAAAGGCCCGGACAGACTTCTCGGCTGGACCACGCTGGACGCGGCGCAACTGCAATACGAGGCCGACTCGCGTCAATTCACGGCCCTCGGTCCCGGCGAAATCTGGATTCGAAACGACGAGATGACGAACGCGAAGGCCGACCCGAACCAGTTCAGTCTCGGCCGGCCGTGCATCGCCCTCCTGACCAACTGGGACACGCTGAAGTACTTCGCGGCGACAAACCAGATCATCGCCGAGGACGATTCGCAGCAGCTTCTGCTCGACTATTTCCCGCTGACCGACGGCAAGTACAATCGCCAGACCCGGACGGTCGCCGGCCACGTCGAGGCGTCGCTCAAGGAAATCGCCAAAGGCCATCTGGAGCTCGCCACGCTCACAGCCACCAAGGGCATCGAATACGAGGACGAGACAGGGGGCCTGAGCTTCGTCGGCTCCACGCTATCCTATGACTATGCTCAGTCTCTCGTAGCCGTCCGAGGCGACGACGAGCAGCCCTGTTTCCTCAACGGCGCCCTTGTCGATCAGATCGACCTGAACCTCAGAACCGGCCGAATCCAGGCCGAAATCCCCGGCCCCAGCGTCTTCCAGATCCGGCGATAGCCTGGGAAGAGGAGCGAAGTAAGCGTGCTAACGGTTAAGGCAAGAATTCCGCAACGTGCTGACTATTCACTTGTTCTGCCGGTAGTCATACCGGACTTGAGTGAAGTGAAAGCCTTCGCCCATCATCTCCACGCGGCCGGGAAGCATTGGCAGGGTGAGATCTTTGGCTGGCCGGCGGAGTACACGCCGGAAAGCCGCAAGAAACCCTCCGGCTCGAAGATGCGATTCACCCCCGCCGATTTCTGGATAGGCGAGAGCGGTATCTGGTTCTATTCCCTCATGTGGGAGCACGGAAAGAACAAAGAGTCCGTGGAATTCCTGGATGATCGTGGAATCGTCAAGAAAGAATAGCAGGAGGGTTGAATGGGACTGTGGTGTGGAGCTTGATCCCGGATTCGTCCGTGCCAAGTGCACGATGATGAAGGGAACACAACAAGCTGGACACCCCAGAGCGCGACGTTGGTCAAGTTAAGCGTAGCACACTGGAGCCCTTGATATAGGAGGGAACGATTATGACTCGTGAGGAACTGAAAGCGGCGAAGAGTGCTTTCTTGAACCGCTACAAGTCAGCCTGCTGCAATTCTGACCTCCCGTTGCAGCAGGCCGCGTTGGATGCCCTGATGTCGGCTTCTCAGCACAATTCGCTTTACGCCAAAGGCGTCTCGGAACGAGAAAGAGGTTCCGTTCGCGAGTACTGGAAGACTTTCCTGGGAAAGCTTGCTCACAAGTACGAATCGCGCGTGTCAACGTCCCAGTGCGAAGCGGACATCGAGGAACTCAGGCAAACGATGAACGAACACTTTGCAGACCGCTTTCGCAGTGATCGGCACCCGAAGTACAAATACGATCCCGGGTTCAGGATCTCCCATGCCCAGAAAAGCCTCTCTGTCTTCCTCAAGCACCTGTGGTGCATGGATATGATCGAGACTCCGCCACAGTGTCCGGTCGATAGCATTATTCTCGAAAAGGCTGGATTGCGATACCCCGTGACGCGATGGGCGTACGTGAATTCCATCGACGAACATCGGCGTAAGATCGCCCGCTTGGCTCAATGCGCCATGGCTAGTGGACTGGAACTGGCGGAATGGGAGCTTCTGAAGTTTGAAGAGCGGGAGTCGCAGTGACGTATGCCCATCGTGCATATCGGGCATGAGCGAGATGCTTTGTGGATAGCCTTATAGCGTATCTCGCAAAGACACCGAGACCGCCAGGGAATTGGTGGAGCAAACCCCCTCTTGTATCTGACGAAAATGCAAAGGCCGGAAGACGGAGGTGCCTTCTATCTGTTCTTGGCGTCCTTTGCGTCTTGGCGAGAGCACACTCACTTGACCGGGTAGGGTGGTAGGGGCGGGACCGTCTTCTCCTTGGTTTTGAGCTCTTCGAGGATCACTTCGATCGCTTTGTCGAGCTGCTGGTCGATGCCGGCGTATTCTTTGGCGGGGTCGTTGTCCACCATGATGTCCGGCTCGACGCCCTGGCCTTCGATGATCCAGTTCTTACCCTCGACGTCGTAACGGGAGAACTCGGGCTTGTTCAGGTAGCTGCCGTCCAGAAGGGGCAGGGTGCCCCGGATGCCGACTACGCCGCCCCAGGTGCGCTTGCCGACCACTTTGCCGAGCTTGTATTGCTTGAATCGGTAGGTGAACAGGTCGCCGTCCGAGGCGGAGAATTCATCCGCCAAGCAGACCATTGGGCCGTAGATCATCTCCTCCGGGTCCGGCGCCGGGGCCGTGTTGCGGGCGAAGTCGATCATCGCGATCTCCCGCCGGAGCCGCTCGATCAGCATGGGCGATACGTTGCCGCCGCCGTTGCCGCGCACGTCGATAATCAGGGCTTTCTTGCGAATCTGCGGGTAGAAGTGCTTGACGAACTCGTTGAGGCCGGGGTTGCCCATGTCGGGCACGTGGATGTAGCCGACCTTGCCGCCGGTGGCCTTCGTGACTTTCTCGATGTTGCGCTGGACCCAGTCGTAGTAATACAGGTCGCCTTCGCTGTCCGTCGGTATGATGATCGTGTCGTGGCTGCCCTCCAGTTCGGGCTTGGCGTTGAGCTTCAGGGTCACCTGCTTGCCCGCCTTGTTGACGAGCAGCTCATAGATGTTCTTCACGTCGGCGGTCGAACGGCCGTCGATGGCAAGGATATAGTCGCCTTCCTTCGCGTTGACGCCAATCTCCGTCAGGGGCGACCGCGTGCTCTTCTCCCAATTCTCGCCGCGCAGGATTCTCACGATTTTGTAGTACCCGGACTGCGCATCACGGGTCAGCTCAGCCCCGAGCAGGCCGGTCGCGATTCGCTCCGGCTTGGGGGATTCGCCGCCGCCGACGTAGGTGTGGCCACAGTCCAATTCGCCGATCATCTCGCCGAGGATGTAGGTCAGATCGGCGCGATGATTCACGGAAGAGACGAGCGGCTCGTAGCGGGTGCGCGTGGCCTGCCAGTCCACGCCGTGCATGTTGGGGACGTAGAAGAAGTCCCGCATCTGCCGCCAGCATTCGTTGAAGATCTGCCGCCACTCGGCCCGCTTGTCGAGATTGACCTCCATCCCGGAAAGGTCCAGTGTGTCCTTCATCTCGACCTTGCCCTTCGGCAGGTCGATAATGGCGTACTTGTGGCCCGAGGCGACGAGCATCTTCTTGTTGTCCGCTGAGATCTCGTAGCCGTTGATCTGGCCGAGCTCGGTCTCCTTCTGCTCCTTGAGGTCGTACAGAACCAATTGGGCCTTGTCATCCTTGCTGCCGTTGCGGATATAGTAGACTTGGTCGTTCACGCAGCCGAGATGGCGATAAGACGACACGGCGATCGGCAGCACGGCGATGCGATCCTTGATCCCGTCGAGATCGACCTTCATCGGCTCAGGCTCGGTTTTCTTCTTCTGGTCTTTGTCCTCCGGCTTCTTGGCGTCGTCCTTTGCCGCCGGCTGCTCTTGGCTCTTGTTGTCTGCTTTCTTCTCGTCGTCGGCGGCCTTCACTTCGACTTCGTCGCTTTGCGGCTTGAAGGGCGATTCCGTCGATTTCGCCAGCGTGACCAGATAGACGCGGGACATATCCTGATAGGCGTGGTTCCATTCGGTCCTGCTGTAGATGGGGTTGAAGTCGCGGTCCGAGACGAACAAAACGAACCGGCCGTCGGAGCTGAAGACGGGATTCGACGAGTCGTACCAGCCGTCGGTCAGCTCGTGCGCGGTCTGGTCCTTGAGCGAATAGAGGTAGATCTTGCTCATGCAAGCCACCTCGGGCTTGGTGTAGACGATCCATTGACTGTCCGGCGACCAGGCGTATTCGCTGAACTCCCACTTGTCGCATTTGCAGACTTCGGTGATGACGCCCGTCTCGACATTGACGAAGCGCAGCCGCAGGCCCTTGTCGGCCCAGAGGATCTTCTTGCTGTCGGGCGACCACTCGATGTGGTACTTGTACGTATCGCCGGTCTTCGTGACCTGTCGTGCGGGGCCGCGGCCGTCCTGCGGAGCGATCCAGATCTCATCCTCGCCCGAGGCGTCGGAGAGGTAGGCGACCCACTTGCCATCCGGCGACCATTTCGAGTCCCGCTCGTGCACGCCCGGCGTGGAAGTCAGATCGCGTACCGCCCCGTGCTTGGCGGGGACGGTGAACACGTCGCCGCGGGCGCCGAACAGGGCGCGCTTGCCGTCCGGCGCGATCTCAAAGTTGGTCACCTTGTCGGCGACGTTGACCAGCCCGCCCCGGCCGCCCTGGAGATCGTCATCAATGACGATGCTCACTTTTACAGATTCGCCTTTGTCGATATCGTAGCGATAGATGTAGCCGCCATTCTCGAAGACGATGGCGTTTTTGCCCAGCGACGGGAATTTCACATCGAACTCGGCGAAGTCGGTCAGCTTGCGGGTCTCTTTCGACTTCGTGTCGTAGACGTACAGGTTCATCCGCTTGTTGCCGTCGCGATCGGAGAGGAAGAAGATCTTATCGCCCCTCCACATCGGGATGATGTCCTGGGCGGGATTGTTCGTGATGTTCTCCGTTGTCTTGGCGTCGAAGTCGTAGATCCAGATATCGTCAGCCATGCCGCCGCGATAGCGCTTCCACGTGCGGAACTCGCGAAAGACGCGATTGTAGGCGAGCTTCTTGCCGTCGGGGGAGAAGGAGCAGAATCCGGCTCGCGGCAGGGGCAGCTCTTGTGGCAGCTCGCCCGATGCCGAGACGGAGTATAATCGACCCAGGAACGCGTTGAAGGAGTGCATCCGCGACCGAAAGATGATGCGCTGTCCATCCGGCATCCACGTCATCACGATGTTATTCGGCCCCATGCGGTCGGCGATGTCGTCCCGCTCGAGCGTGGCGGTATAGGTGAGCCGTTGCGGCACGCCGCCCGTGGCCGGCATTACGTAGACTTCCGTATTGCCGTCATACTGGCCGGTGAAGGCGAGGGTTTTGCCGTCGGGCGAGAACCGGGCGAACATCTCGAAGCCTTCGCCGTTCGTGAGCTTGCGAGCGGTGCCACCGGTCGCGCCGACGGTATAGAGATCGCCTGCGTAGGTGAAGACGATCTGATCGTCATAGATCGCGGGAAAACGCAAGAGCCGGGCTTCGGTTCCCGCCAGTGCCGGAGTGAGACTTACGAAGGCCGCCACGCAGAGTGCGAGTACATACTTCATTTCGGTTCCTCGCCAACGCAAATACCAGATTCGATCCTTCAAACCCTTCTGGGCGACAAAGCGGAAGCATCCTATCAAGTCGGCCAACCGCCGTCAACGATTCCGCCGGAAGGAGCGTTCTGTGCCCCTGCCGGCAAATTGCGTTTCCGTTAACCACCGGCTCTGCCGGTGAGCATTCACAAGGCTCTGCCGTTTCGTGCGTGTTTTTGGGTAGGTAGTTCCCCTTGAGGAAGGCCCCGCCGGGCCCAGGAGAACTACCATGAAAGAACGGCA
>JAPLMX010000253.1 GCA_026386805.1 Phycisphaerae bacterium
CAACCTCGGGGAGGTGGGGCAAGCGGTGGAGGATGGCATGGAGCGTGTGCAACAGAACGGACAACTCCTGTTCGGGTTCTTGGAGCACACCGGTCTTTTTTTTGAGTGACTTGTCACTGTATTATGCGAAATTCAGTAGAGGCATAGAGGATAACGTTTCTGCTGGTTACCTGATGCAACCTAACCAAGTACTTCCGCCTCACGGCATCAAGCTGTGGGGGGCCTCCCTGGCATGATGCCATGAGTTCGCTCAGAATCTCGCTCCAAGTTGGCATTCTCTCCCTCTCTATATCGCTTGTGCGACAGGCTCCGATGAACTACTCGTTGATACAAGTACACGTGGACGGACATACCGGCAGTAGGGGTGCGACCTTTCATCAAATGTCTGCCAGGTTTCAAAAACAGCCATCATTTCCCGGACACCAGGCCGCTGCAACGCCTGTTGGAGCAGGTCGCTGAGTTCTTTCTGTAGTGTCGGATTCCCACTGTTTCTCTCATCCTGGCATTTCTCAGCCATGTAAACCCCCGCTTACCTTGGTTCGAATAGAATTGATACGTCGTTGGCACTCGTGAAAGAAAAACAACACCTGTTCACTAACATCAATCATAAGACTTTTCGGCAACTGTGCAATAGTCAGTTGAGTTTATTTTATTTTGGAGGGGGTATGGGATTCAAAACTGATACGGGCACCTTGGCAACCCCGTTCTCAGGGGATGGCGCACGGTCTCTCTCGGCGAGTCGTAACACGTCAATACTCGTGGCTCGCTGCCTACAGTTGGACGGCATGACTTACCGGTAACAGCGCCAGTCCACTTTGCCTTTGTAGGCCATCGTCTCGTCCACCAGTGAGAACAGGTCGGGGTCGTATTCCTTGAGAGCCTCGCGCGTGGTGATCGGGTGGTCGGCGTCGGTCGGTGTCATGCCCATGCCTGCGGCGTCGAAATAGGCCAGCACGCCCTCGGCCCAATATTCCACTCGGTCGTGGATCGCTGGTGTGCCTTTCCAGTGGCTCTTGCTCATGGCGCTGTCGTAGATGGTCTTGAGTTTCTCGTCGAATCGGATGTCCATGCGCTGGACTCGCATCTCATACTGCTGCACGTCCCGCCCACGCTTGTCCCAGTTCGGATCGACCGGTCGAGTGCCGGTCACGTGATAGATCGCCTTGGCAAACACGCGAATGACCTGGCATCCGGTGGCATACGGGTCTCGCGGGTCGGCCAAGACGTTCTCCTGGCTGACGGCCAGCAGCTTGATCTGGGGCGCGTAGTCCAGGAAACGGGATGTGGCGTCGAGCTGTAGGATGGGCTTTAGCCCATGCTGTTCTTGCCCGGCCCCGCCAGGATTGTCCGCATGGGCTAAAGCCCATCCTACATGCTTCTTGCACTCCGGCAGGTCGGAGATCTTCTCCTGTGGACCCAGCACGACCAGCTTCACCCCATCGGCGATCAGTGCTTTGAGGATGTCGTGACGGTAGGCGAACATCTTGCGAATCGTGTCGTTGGCCTTGAGCAGGGCTTCGTCGCTCGCCTCGCGCCCCAGCACGGTGAACTCGCGGGCCCAGGTGAATTTCGTATAATAAGGATCGATTTTGAACTTGGCCGGCGGGGCCGTGACGTTGGGCAAGGGTTGCAGCCACCAATAACGCCAATCCTGCTCGGGGCTGAGGTTGAAGGCGGTCCGGGCCAGCTCGTAGCCCTCAGGATCGTAGATCTTGAGTTGCTCGCGATGGCCGATAGGGCCGTGGTTCCAATTGTTGATGCGGTTGCAGTCGAAATAAGCCTGGGCGATCTCGGCCCAGTATTCGGACGCGTTGGAGCCGGCGTAGGTGTCCTGGAAAAGGCCCTGGGCCAGCGCGTTCTTGTACGCGGCGTTCTTACGCTCCCGCCACGTAGGATCGATCCGGGCCAGCGTGCTGTCGATCGTGTGGCAGAACTCGTGCACGCCGATGCTCTCGTCGTCGTAGCGGTCCAACGGCAGGCTCAGCAGGTTCTCTTCGCCGAAACTGGTGGGAAAGCCGCCCGTGCCACGGACACGCTCGTTGAGGTAGGCCGGATTGGGGGCGTCCCTGTTCTCGGGCAGATCGGTGTAGACCTGGTCCTTGCCGATGATCGTCAGGTACATGCCCCGGTCCACCATGGCCTTGACGACGTCAGGCCGGCCGGCCAGCATGTGAGTGACTATCTCATAGGTGCGCTGCAGCGCCAGGTCCGCGACTTCGGCGGAGGCCACGACCGGCATGCCCTTGACATCCAGGTACTTTTTGTAGAACGCGCGGGCGGCGTCCCTATCCTTCTCACGCACCTTCTCGAAGAACGACTCGGGCGGCGCCGTCACCGGCGGATAGCTCTTTGTAGTGACGCCGTCAGGCGTTGCTTTGGATGCCCTTACGGGCACACTACGAACCTGGGCGTGGAGTCCGACGCCCAGCAGCAAAGTGGTCAGTACAACCGTGATCGTGACGTTCTTCGTGAGCTTCATGGCAATTCTCCGAGTGACCCTTGTTCGTCCAACGCCCAGAGGATAGCATAGTCAATGGATTTGGCAACAGATGAACAACTCATTGAAGGATGAGGCCGATATGAAGACGAGATGCTCACCATGGTGGAAGGGGCCCGCAATCTGTGTGGCCTTGATCGCGTGGAGTGTTGGTCTGGCGGGTCTGTCGCCGGCGCAGGCGGCGGGGCAGGAGTTCCGCCGCTTGCCGGTCAAGGAATACCGTGACAAGATGAAGGCCGGCTGGATCGGCCAGATTATCGGCGTCTCCTGGGGCGCGCCGACCGAGGGCCGGTATCAGAAGATCATGCCGCTGGACAAAATGCCGCCGTTCACGGAGGACCTCGTCAACGACGCCTTCGGCCAGGACGATCTCTACGTGGAGATGACTTTCCTGCGAACCATGGAGGAGTACGGGTACGATGTTCCGATCCGCCAGGCGGGCATCGACTTCGCCAACAGCGGCTACCCGCTCTGGGTCGCCAACGCCGCGGGACGGGGCAACCTGCGTAACGGCATCGCCCCGCCGGACTCGAGCCATCCCAAGTTCCACAACTGCGCCGGCGCGATCGACTATCAGATCGAGGCCGACTACGCGGGCCTGATCGCGCCGGGAATGCCCGATGTTGTCATTGCCCTGGGCGAGAAGTTCGGGCGGCTGATGAATTACGGCGACGGCGTCTACGCCGGCCAGTTCATGGGCGCGATGTACGCCGAGGCGTTCTTCGAAAAGGACGTAATGAAGCTCATCGACGCGGGTCTGCGAGCCATTCCCAGGGAGTGCCTGTACGCCGGGATGGTCCGCGACATGCTCCAGTGGCACAAGGAGAACCCGGCCGATTGGGAGAAGACGTGGGCCCTGGCCGAGAAGAAGTACAACCAGGACCGCACCTACAACATCAGTGCGCTCGACGTGAAACGCGAGGGCGCCTGGGTCCTGATGGGCCTGCTCTACGGGCAAAGCGACCTCGACCAGACGATGATCATCTCGTGCCGATGCGGATTCGACAGCGACTGCAACCCGTCCTCCAGCGGGGGTATTCTGTTCACGGCACGCGGCATGGCGGACTTGCCCGACCGGTACTACCGCAAGCTCGACGAAACGAAGATCTTCAGCCACACGGCCTACAACTTCCCGAGGTTGCTGGACGTTTGCGAGAAGCTGGCCCGCCAGGGGCTGGTACGCGTGGGCGGGCGAATCGAGAAAGACGCCAACGGCGAAGAGGTTTTCGTGATCCCCGTCAAGACGCCGGCGCCGAGCAAGTTCGAGGACTTGAAGAATCCCGGTCCGACCGCCGGCAGCCTCTATAACGATGAGGAGATGGCAAGAATCCACAGTCCAGGATTGAAATGGGCCTCCAAGTTCCTGGACGGCTGGGCACTCTCCAACTGCAACCTTGACCAAAGCTCGATGCTCTGGGAGTCTCAAGGCCGAAAGAACGTCTTCGTGCTCGATGGTCTGACCAAAGGCGCAAAGACCTACATCCTGGCGAAGACCCTGCCGGTAGGCAAACCTGCCACGCTGGAGTTCGCGGCGGCCTGCGACCCAAAGACCGACGGCTGGACGCAGATCAGGGCAGCACTACCCGCAAATCCGGATGGATCGCTGACCGTGGAAATCGCGATGGCGCCGGTGACGCCGCCTACGGACAGGAGAGGTCCGCCCGCCCTGAGCATTACCGTCGCAAGGCTTCAATCGCAGTTTTGACTCGTACTTTCCATTCTCGTGAGGTCACAAGTATGAAGAGCCTATCCACCATCGCACTGATCGTTATGAGTAGCTCTATCTGCCTTGGAGCGGACCTGCCGCGCAGCAGCCCGGAGGCGCAAGGTGTTTCCTCCGCCGCCGTTCTGTCGTTCGTCCAAGCGGCCGATCGCGACATCGACTCGTTGCACAGCTTCATGCTCCTGCGCCACGGCCACGTGGTGGCGGAGGGCTGGTGGTCGCCCTACAGCGCCGAGTCTCCCCACGCGCTGTATTCGCTGAGCAAGAGCTTCACCTCCACGGCGGTGGGGCTGGCCATCGCGGAAGGCAAGCTCAGCGTAGATGACGAGGTGCTGAAGTTCTTTCCCGAGAATGCTCCCTCGAATCCGAGTGCCGACCTCAAGGCGATGCGGGTGAGCGATCTGCTGCGCATGTCCACGGGACAGCAAACGGAGCCGCCCCGCCCGGCAGACCAGCCTTGGACCAAGGCTTTCCTGGCGCATCCCGTTCCGTTCAAGCCCGGGACGCATTTCCTCTACAACACCTCGGGGACGTACATGCTCTCGGCCATCGTCCAGAAAGCGACGGGCCAGACCGTTCTCGATTACCTCCGGCCGCGTCTGTTCGGGCCTCTGGGCATCGAGGGCCCGACTTGGGAAACCAGCCCGGAAGGCATCAGCTGCGGCGGTTACGGCCTGAGCATCCGTACCGAGGACATCGCCCGCTTTGGCCAACTCTACCTGCAAAAAGGCAAATGGCAGGGCCGGCAGCTTGTGCCCGAGGCCTGGGTCGAGGCGGCCACCGCCCGGCAGACCTCCAACGGCAGCAGCCCCAGCAGCGACTGGGACCAGGGCTACGGTTACCAGTTCTGGCGCTGCCGCAACGGCGTCTATCGGGGTGACGGAGCCTTCGGCCAATACTGTATCGTGCTGCCCGAGCAGGATGCGGTGATCGCCATTACCAGCGGCGTGAGAGACATGCAGGCCGTTCTGAACCTGATCTGGGACAAGCTGCTGCCGGCCATGAAACCGTCCTCCTTGCCGCCCGACGAGGCGGCCGGCAAGAAACTCGAGCAAATGCTCCAGGGTCTGTCGTTGCGTCCTCAGAAAGGCTCCGGCTCTCCCGCGCAGGTGTTGGGCAAGAAGTACGTGTTTGCGGCCAACGAGCGCAAGTTGGAAGCGATCACGCTCGAGAGCAGCGGCAGCGATGTCGCCGTGACTCTTGTCGCCCGATTCGACGGCGTCGAACGGCGAATCACCTGCGGCCGCGGCACTTGGCAGAAGGGTAGGGTGGCCTGGGGCCTGTTGCCGGAGCAGCCTGGGGCGGCCAGCGGCGCCTGGACGGCAAACAATACGTTCACGGCCCAGCTCTGCTTCTACGAGACCCCCTACCTCCTCACGATCCGCCTGAAGTTCTCCAACCAGGAACTGCAATGCGACGGTGAGGCGAACGTAAGCTTCGGCCCGACCAAGGAACCACAACTGACAGGCAAGGTCCAGTGACCGCCTCCCGCGTCCGGTTTCTTTTCTTTGACTTGGCGGCGGGCAGCCTATACACTCTCTGTCGAACACGGATTTGACCGAGATCGAGAATGAATTACCAGTTCGACAAAGAGAAAATATCGCAGCATATCGTGAAGTACGGGGTGGATATGCGGCCCCCGGTGCTGCCGGAGCAGGACCGGACCAAGCTCCAGGACTACGGCAACTGGCTGGTCGAGCAGTTCCCGGAGGTCTTCGAGACGCTGCTGGTGGGGCCGCGGGAGCTGCGGGTGCAGCGGACGTTCCTGCTGCCGAACGCCAAGCGGATCGAGCTGGCGACGTTCATCCTGACGAATCGCGGGCCGGTCTATACGTTCCCGGTGCGGCTGTACATCGACCGGCCGCACGAGCTGGATATCGCGGATAAGGACAAGATCTTCCGCCGGGCGTTCGATGAGCTGCGGTCGAGATTCCCCGACCGGACCGTGCCTCGGGTAGGTGTGGTCCACGAGATCGTCTTCGATGCCGGCTTCATCAATTCGCTCGACATCGTCGCCAGCATTCTGAAAAACGACCTGTGGCGGCAGAGGGCGAAGAACATCCGCATCCTGCTGGAGACGCCCACGGACGACAAGAACGTCAATATCGAGATCCGCCCGACCTACCTGCAGCGCACGGGCACGCCCAACGGCGGCGTCGCCACGGAGGACATGAAGTTCGGCGTCATCGTCAACGTGGACATCAACAATCGCCAGGTCGCCGGGGACCTGTCCAAGGCCGAGATCAGCGATATCCTCGCTTTTGCCAGCGATTACGTCCCTGACGAGCTGGTCAAGTTCCTCAACAACGAAGAGTGATCGTCCGGGCCGGTCTATCAGTCCTGTGGACATGGTGGACGAAGTGGACGGAATGGACCTAGGGGCTGTCGCGAAGCGCGATGGGTCTGCGCGGGGACAGGCCGGTGCGGATCAAGTGCGCGCAAAGAAAAACAGGGCTGAGGAGCGGAGGGAGAGGAAAAGCGAGATAACCCCAGCCCTGTTATAGTGCCTACTACTACTCAGGACCAAATCCAACTTGGGATACTATACTTCATCCGCCCCGGTGCTGACAAGGAAAATTCTGCGCAAAAATCGGGCAAACTCTGAATTCACCGGTCGCACGTGCCCCTGGTGGGTCGCGCCGTTGTAGGCCTTGGGTACAAAACCTTGTGGACCTCCGATGCCGGTTGTACAATATCTTGGGCTTGAGTGGGATTCTCGGACGGCCCCGGATCGGCTGGACGCAGCCCTGATTTTTTCGACTCACAACAAATCAGTGGCTTGCGTTCTCTTGAGAGGCGGCGTATTACAGCCGAGAGGCTGTAAGTCTATCATCGCGGCGCTTTTGCCGGTGGCTTATGCTAACGGACAATATTCTCGAATTGATCGGTAACACGCCTTTGCTGCAGCTCAAGGGCGAGCGGGTCTTCGCCAAGGCGGAGTTTCTCAACCCGGGCGGCAGTATCAAGGATCGCGTGGCGCTGGCTATGCTGGAAGCCGCCCAGCGCGACGGCAAGCTGAAGCCCGACACCATCATCTGCGAGCCCACCAGCGGCAATACCGGCATCGGTCTCGCTCTGGTCGGCCGGCTGATGGGCTACCGCGTGCGGATCGTCATGCCGGAAGGAATGAGCGAGGAGCGGAAGAAGCTCATCAAGGCCCTGGGGGCGGACCTGATCCTGGTCCCGGACAAAGAGGGCATTGCCGGCGCCGTGTGCCGCGTGCGGGAGATGGCGGCCGAGGACCTTCGCGTCTTTGTGCCGCAGCAATTCGAGAACCCGGCCAACCCCCGCATCCACTACGAGCAGACCGCCCGCGAGCTCTGGCGGCAAATGAGCGGCGAAATCGCCCGTTTTGTCGCCGGCGTCGGCAGCGGCGGAACCCTGCAGGGCGTGGGCAAATTCCTGAAGGAGCAGAACAAGGGCATAAGAATCGTGGCGGTGGAGCCGGAAAACTGCTCCGCTTTGCTCGGTCACGAGCCCGGCCTTCACCAGATTCAAGGCATTGGCGACGGCTTTATTCCTGCCGTGCTGGATGTATCACTCGTGGATGAGGTCGTGGAGGTCTCCGACGGCGACGCAATCGAGACGACCCGGCAATTGGGCCGGGATTTCGGGCTATTAGTGGGGATCAGCTCGGGCGCAAACGTCTGGGCCGCCCGCCAACTGGCGGACCGGATCAGGGGTAATCTTGCGACAGTGCTCCCGGATCGCGCCGAACGATACTTCAGCACGGCGTTGATGTAGGGCCGGCCGGACCCCGGCAAAAGGCGCATAAGAAAGGCTGAGGTAGGAGGACTTGGAACCTCAGCCTTTGAGCCTTTGTGTGCAACCACAGTTTGTACGCCTTACACGCCGATTTGTTCGGTTCGGTGGGCTCGGACACCGGAGGACAGTGGAGAAGAACGCGCCGCGCGAACCGTCAATTCTGTTGACAGATTCCCGGCCCACCTGTATCTGTCCGGTCTTAATGTTAAAGACGGAACAGCCGATAAGGCCGGAACGAGTCCTCAAATGCGATTGGCTCGCGTTTGGCGGCCCCAATGCCCGTCGAACCATGCGAACCCATATTGCGCTGGCGCGAGTCATGAAGCAGCGTTTGGACTAAAAGCAGACCGATGGCAAAATCGAATTCGCAAAAGTCGTTGGTAATCGTTGAGTCGCCTGCCAAGGCCAAGACGATCAATCACTATCTCGGTTCGGACTACGAGGTCAAGGCCTCGATGGGGCACATCCGCGATCTGCCCGCGAAGGGCCTGAATATCGATATCGAGAATGATTTCGCGCCGACCTACGATATCATGCCGGGCAAGAAGGCCGTGGTCTCGCAGCTCAAAGCGGCGGCCAAAAAGTGCGAAAAGCTCTACTTAGCGACAGACCTTGACCGCGAGGGCGAGGCCATTGCCTGGCATTTGGCGCAAATTCTCGGCGTTCCGGAGGATCGAACCTACCGGGTCATCTTCAACGCGATCACGAAAACGGCGATCCAGGAGGCGTTTGCCGAGCCGGGGCGGGTCAACCTTGACAAGGTGATGGCCCAGCAGGCCCGGCGGGTCCTCGACCGGATCGTGGGCTATGAGATCAGTCCGCTGCTGTGGAAGAAGGTGACGCGGGGCCTGTCGGCCGGCCGCGTGCAGTCGGTGGCGGTCAAGATCATCGTCGAGCGGGAAAAGGAGATTCGCGAGTTCAAGGCGGAAGAGTACTGGCTGATCCCGGCGGTCTTCACCACGGACCTGGACGGTAACTATCATCAGCCGTGGCTCGATTTCATCACGCCCAAAACGCCCGATGGCAAGGGACCGACCGTCGAAGAGCAGGGCAAGTGGCTGGCCAAGCACCATGCCTTCGAGGCCGAGCTGTTCAAGATCGGCGACGCGAAGTTCAAGGCCTCCAATCAGGCGGAGGCCCAGAAGGTCTTCCAAGAGCTCGAACACGCACAGTTCAAGATCACCGATATCGAGACGAAGGAGTCCGTTTCGCGGGCTTCGCCTCCTTTTATCACCTCGACGCTCCAGCAGGCGGCCGCCAACCGGCTCGGCTTCACCGCCAAAAGGACGATGGCCGTTGCCCAGCAGCTCTATGAGGGCATCAACCTCGGCTCGATGGGCTCGCTGGGCCTGATCACGTACATGCGAACGGACAGCACGTATGTTTCGGGCGAGGCGCTCGGCGAGGTGCGGAACTATATCCAGAGCCACTTTGGGCCGAAGTACCTGCCGGAGAAACCAAATTTCTACGCGGATAAGAAATCAGCACAGCAGGCCCACGAGGCCATCCACCCGACCGATGTGGACCTGACGCCGCAGGAGATCCGCCAGCATCTCAGCGAAGAGCAGTTTAAGCTCTACGATCTCATCTGGCGACGATTCGTCGCCTGCCAAATGGAGCCCGCACGGTGGGACGTGACAACGCTGAGCATCACGACGCAGACGAGCGTCGGTCTTGCCACGTATCGGGCCTCCGGCCGTGTTCTCGTCTTCGATGGTTTCAACAAGGTCTGGCCGGTCTCCTCGACCGAGCAGCAGCTTCCGCCGACCCAGGTGGGCCAGCCGCTGGCCGCGGTGGACATCAAGTCCGAGCAGCATTTCACCAAGCCGCCGGCTCGGTATACCGAAGCCTCTTTGGTCAAGACGCTCGAAAGGGAAGGCATTGGCCGCCCGAGCACGTACGCGCCGATCATCAGCACGATTCAGGACCGGGGCTACGTCGAGCAGAAGGACCGTAAGTTCTACGCCACCGACCTCGGCGAGGTCGTCACGAACAAGCTCAGCGAGTACTTCCCCCGGATCATGGACATCGCCTTCACCCGGCAAATGGAAGAGCAGCTCGACCAGATCGAAGACCAGCACCTCGATTGGGTCCGCGTCCTGAAGGATTTTTATGGGCCCTTCAAGGTCAATCTCGAAACGGCCCTGAAGCAGATGGCCGAGGCCACAGCCAGCGAGTACACATGCCCGAAGTGCAGTCGTCAACTCGTCTACAAGTTTGGCAAGAATGAGCGGTTCCTGGGCTGCTCCGGATACCCGGAGTGCAAGTTCACCTGCCCCTGTGACAAGGAAGGCAAGATGGTCCAGGACGAAATCAGCGAGCACAAATGCCCGAAGTGCAGTCGTCAACTCGTCTACAAGATCGGCAAGAGCGGCCGGTTCCTGAGCTGCTCCGCGTATCCCGAGTGCAAATTCGCCTCTCCCTGTGACAAGGAAGGCAAGATGGTCCAGGACGAGGTCAGCGACCACAAGTGTCCGAACTGCGGCAAGCCCATGGTCCGAAAAAGCAGCCGTTTTGGGGCGTTCCTTGGGTGCAGCGATTATCCGACCTGCAAAACCACCCTGCGACTGGACAAGGAAGGCAACCCGTTGCCGCC
Organism: Phycisphaerae bacterium; assembly: GCA_026386805.1. Taxonomy (GTDB): domain Bacteria; phylum Planctomycetota; class Phycisphaerae; order Sedimentisphaerales; family Anaerobacaceae; genus PLanc-01. The sequence goes on from JAPLMX010000253.1 coordinate 10,582, forward strand.
GAAGCCCAAACCCGAGTCAACGGGTGTCAGGTGTTACAAGTGCAAGGAAGGCGAATTGGTCATTCGCAAGAGTAAACGCGGCCCCTTCCTCGGCTGCAACCGCTTCCCGCGATGTCGAACGATCGTGAACGCCAAGGGTCTTGACCGTCTCAAGGAGCTCCAGGCCCGTGGCGAGTGGCCGCCGAAGACTCCCGAGCAGACCAAGGCGATCCTCGACGAGTTCAAGAGCACCAAGCCGGTCGCAGCCAAGAAGTAGCGGCGGAGAGCGACTCTCTCGTCGCTATCGCCGTCACCAGTGGAAACACGCATGACCCGGGTGCCATGCTTACGCTCGCGTAAGCATGTCTTACTCCTCACAGTCAACATGTCTACGCCAGCATAGACATGGCACCCATCGGCAGGCAATTCCCCGCTCTTACGCACATGCAAGCAGTGCTTTTTATTTCCCAAACATCCCAAGTTGCTCATTTTATCTCGTTGCAGCGGGCAACCCGGACGGTTTCTCGGACTCAAGGCTATGTCCTTCATTTTCCGATACTTATGTTGTACAAGAGAATCGCGGCGAGGGGGCTGCTCTTCGTTTGCGCAGCCGACGGGGACAGAGTCTGCCCGCACATTTGTGATTTTTGATTTGTGATTTTTGATTGGCGAATCAACAATCAACCATCACACTTCAGACCTAAAAGAAGGTGTCGCGCCCATGAAAGCATTGATTACAGGCGGGGCCGGGTTCATCGGCTCTCATTTAGCCGAGCGGCTGCTCAATGACGGCAACGAGGTCGCGATCCTCGACGACCTCAGCACGGGCCGGCTCGAGAACATCCAGGGCTTCCGGTGCCACGCGAAGCTGCAATTCGTCAAAGGCGACATCCGGGATTCTACCCTGGTGCAGTTGCTCGCGTCACGGTGCGATGTCGTTTTCCACCTGGCGGCGGCGGTCGGCGTGCAACTGATCGCCGACGACCCTGTTCGCACGATTGAGACGAACATTGCCGGGACGGAGGTTGTTCTCGAAGCGGCGAACAAGTTCGGCCGCAAGGTTCTCCTGGCGTCGAGCAGCGAGGTCTACGGCAAGAGCGAGAAAGTCCCCTTCGCCGAGGACGACGATTTCGTGCTCGGCGGCACGGCGTTCTCCCGCTGGGCCTACGCGTGCAGCAAGGCCGTGGACGAGTTTCTGGGACAGGCGTTCCATCAGCAATACGGCCTGAGCGTGGTCGTGGGGCGGTTCTTCAACACGATCGGGCCCCGGCAGACGGGCCGCTACGGCATGGTCGTGCCTCGCTTCGTGCAGTGGGCCTTGCGCAATGAGCCGATTCAGATTTACGGGACGGGCCGGCAGACCCGGTGCTTCTGCTACGTTCAGGACTTGGTGGACGCCGTGATCGCCCTGATGCACTGCGACGAGGCGGCCGGACGAGTCTTCAACCTCGGATCGACGGAAGAGATCACGATGGAGGCCCTGGCGGACAAGACCATCGAGATCACGGGCAGTACGAGCCGTAAGGAGTTTGTGCCCTACGTCGTGGCCTACGGCCGGCCCATCGAAGACATGATGCGGCGCGTGCCCAACACGGAGCGAATCCGCAAGACCATCGGCTGGCAGCCCAAGACCAGCCTCGACCAGACCCTGCGGACCATCGTGGAATACTACCGGACTTTGAAGTGTGATTGTTGATTTTTGATGGTTGATTGACAAATCAAGAATCACACTTCAAGAATCAAACCTCACCCCGTAACGGGAGCAGGCGATGAGAAATGACCCCTGGGACTACCTGATTGTCACGGCGTCGAATGAGCGGCAGGCCGAGGCGTACCAGGCGCAACTGGATGTCCGCCGCGAGCTGGGGCTGCTCGGCGACGTGCGCGACGTGCTCGTTGTCGCCGACCCCGGCGGCAAGAGGATCGGCAGCGGTGGCAGCACGCTCTACTGCCTGATGGAGGTCCTGGCTCACCGGTTGGGACGCAGGTTGGCCCGCTCGAATCCCGCCGTGTGGGAACAGGTGCTGGGGGAGCTTCGGATTCTGATCCTGCACGCGGGCGGCGACTCGCGGCGCTTGCCGGCGTATAGCGCCTGCGGCAAGCTCTTTATCCCGATGCCGGGCGAAAACGACAGCGCCGTCTGTCTGAGCCTGTTCGACCGGCAGTTGCCCACGTATCTGGCGCTGCCGGAGCCGACGCAGGGACGGGGACAGGTCGTCATCACTTCGGGCGACGTGCTGCTGAGATTCGATCCGACGCAGGTAAGATTCAAGAAGGAGGGCGTGACCGGCCTGGCCTGCTATGCCCATCCACAGCAGGCGAGCCGCCACGGCGTATTCTGCTGCGGGCAGGACGACGAGGTCCGGCTGTACCTGCAAAAGCCCTCCATCGCCGAGCAAAAGGAAAAAGCAGCCATTGACGCCTATGGCCAGTCGTGTCTCGATATCGGCGTGATGCACTTCGATGCCGCCACGGCGGTCCGGCTTCTGCGGCTCTTCGGCGCCCGGCCCAGCACAGGCGGGCGCCTTGCCTTCGCCGGCAAGCGCGGGCAAGCCGTCGTGGAGCATGGACTCGACTTCTACCGCGAAATCTGCTGCGCGATGGGTCGCCAGGGTAGCCCGGACCACCATATCCGGTCCGCCCACGAGAGCGGATCGAAGTGGTCGGGAGCGATGCTGGGAGGACTCTTCGGGACTCTCTCCGCCATCCCCTTCAACGTCCAGTTGCTCAAGCACTGCGAGTTCCTCGACTTCGGCATGAATCGGAGTATCATTAACAGCGGCGCCCGCCTGCTCCAGGAGGACCAGGGCGTCTCCCACTTGCAGACCTGTCTGGACATCAACAACGAAATCACCGCCGACGGTGCAATCCACGGCTCGACCGGGTGGGTCGAAGGCTGTCGGATTCGTTCGCCGCTGACGCTGGGCGGAGACAATGTGGTCGTCGGTGTCAATGTCGAGGAGCCGTTGTCGCTGCTGGCCGGGGCGTGTCTTGACGTGATCGGCGGACGCGATCCGACGAATGCTAATGTTTGGTTTGTTCGCTGCTATGGCGTGGACGATGCCTTCAAGGAGCCGGCGGACGCGGGGGCGGTCTTTTGCGGCACTCCGTTGCTCACGTGGCTCAGGAGGGTCAGAGCGGATGAAGAGGATCTGTGGAGCGCCGGCACGGAGAGGAAGGATCGCACGATTTGGACTGCTAGGCTCTTTCCGGCGGCCAAGCAGCCCGGCGAGTATCGGCGGTGGCTGTGGATGTTCGATCCCGATCACGCGACCGAGGACCAGCGCCGGGCGTGGCGGTCCGCCCAGCGGTACAGCCTCGAACAGATCCTCACACTGGCCGACCACAAGGGTTTCTACGAACGCCGCAGCGCGATTCGGGCCGAGGTGGTCCGCAATTCGCTCCAGCGGGCCTTTCGGCCGGACAGTGGCTTGTCCGCGCGCGAGCTGACCGCCCTGCTGCGGCGGAGCAAGGACCCGGCGGCCTGGGTCGCCCAGACCCTGACGCAAGCATGTCGCTACTGTGAAGGCCGGCGGGAGCGGGGGACCGCGTCGCTGGTTTTCCCTCGCATCGTACACACGCTGGGTTCGGCGCTGACGAGCCTTTATCCTGACAGTCGTAAGCCCGTGACGCGTGCACTGTCCGGCGTGACCGACCTGCTCGATGCGGCGACCCAGCGCAGACTCAAGCCGTTGGGGATCGGTCTGGACGATGGGATGACACTGTCCCAGTGGTGCCGGCGGATGCAGCAGGCGGCCTTTGAAGGTTTGGAGCAGGCGATCGTTGCCAGCGGGGCCGAGGAAGGCGTCCCGCCGCACAGCGTGCTGCGAAGCGACGAGATCGTCTGGGCCAGGGCGCCCGCCCGTCTGGATCTGGGCGGCGGTTGGACGGATACGCCCCCCTACTCACTGGAGTGGGGCGGCTGCGTCACCAATGCCGCCGTGGACCTCAACGGCCAGCCCCCGATCCAGGCGTATGTCCGGGTGATCGAAGAGCCGGTGATTCGGATCGGCTCGATTGACTTGGGCGTGCGGATCGAGATTCGCAGGTTCGAAGACCTGATGGACTATCGCCAGGCGACGGGCAGTTTTGCCTTGGCCAAAGCGGCGCTGGTCCTGTCCGGGTTGTCGCCAAACAAGCGGACGGGGGCGACGAGTCTGAAGAAGGCCCTCGCAGCCTTCGGCGGCGGGATTGAGCTGACGACCTTGGCGGCCATCCCCAAGGGCAGCGGGCTGGGGACATCCAGCATCATGGGGGCCGTGATCGTGGCGTCACTCGGCCGCGTCATGGGCAAACAGTTGTCCTCGCGGGAGCTGTTCCACAGCGTCCTGCGGCTGGAGCAGGCCCTCACCACCGGCGGCGGCTGGCAGGATCAGATCGGCGGCGTAGTCGACGGCGTCAAGATGATCGTCACCGAGCCGGGGATGGTCCCGGACGCCCACATCCACTACCTGCCCTCGGACATCCTGGACCCGAATGCCAACGGCGGCCAAACGTTGTTGTACTACACGGGCATCACCCGCCTGGCGAAGAACATCCTCCAGCAGGTCGTGGGCCGCTACCTCAACCGGGACCGCGAGGCGATGACCACGCTACGGCACATCGGCTCCCTCGCCCGCGACGTGATGGACGCGTTCATCCGCAAGGACATCGGGCAATTTGGCTGCCTGATGGACGTGGCGTGGCAGCTCAACAAGCGCCTGGACCCCAACAGCAGCAATGACGAAATCGAGGCGCTATTCGCCCGGGTCCAGCGACACATCTACGGCGGCAAACTCCTCGGCGCCGGCGGCGGCGGCTTCATGCTGATGGTCTGCAAATCGCCCGAAGACGCGGCCGCCGTGCGGAAGACGCTCGGAACCGAGCCGCCGAACGACCGCGCCCGCTTCTTCGATTTCAGCGTCAGCACGCAAGGGCTCGTCGTGACGGTCTGCTGAGACGCTCATCTGGCGTCAAACATAGCTGCGCCCTCTCTTGTCATCCTGAGCGCAGCGAAGGATCTGGGCATCGGATGGGATGTTTCCATCCTACTCGCGTGTTCCCCATCCGTGGGCCAGATGCTTCCCTTCGTTCAGCATGACAAATCCAACATCATCCATGATCGCCAGATATGGTGTCGTTCTCCTCGCGGCGGCAACCCTGTACGGCATCAGTTCTGCGCCGGGCGCGGTGTGGCAGGATAGTGGGCTGATCCAGTACCGGGTGTGGCATAACGATATCGAAGGCTCTGAAGGGCTGGCGATCTCGCACCCGCTGTATCACCTCCTCGCCATTGGGGCGAAGTATATCCCCTTTGGCGAGTTCGGCCGCCGGGTCAACCTCGTCTCCGCCGTGGCGGCTGCGATTGCGGTGGCGAACCTGTATCTGTTGATGCGGCTGTGGCTCGGCAGGGATTTCCCGGCTGTGATAGGTGCCGTGACACTTGCCCTTTCGCATACGTTTTGGTGGCACGCGAGTATCGCCGAGACTTACACGCTCTGGGCCGCCCTGTTCCTTGGCGAGATGGTCGTGCTGCTGGAGTACACCAGATCGAAGAGGGTAGGCTATCTTTACTTGCTTGGCCTGCTCAACGGCCTCGCCATCGCCGTGCACATGCTCGCCGCGATACCGCTGGCCTGCTATCTCGTATTCCTCATCGTGCTATCGGCGCGCAGGAGCATCCGGGCCAAGGACCTTACGATCATCACGGCCCTGTGGGTCCTCGGGGCACTGCCCTACGAGTACCTGGTCCTCAAGAACATGATTCACAGCGGCGACGTCCTCGGCACCCTCGCCTCGGCCGCCTTCGGGAACCGCTGGCGGGCCGATGTTCTCAACACGAGCCTGTCGTGGAAGCTGATCCAAGAGGACCTTCTCTTCATCATGCTCAACTTCCCGACGCCCAATGCCTTGCTATTCCCTGTCGGTCTCTACGGTCTGCACAGGATCGGCCGGACCTCGGGCTTTCGCCGCGTGATCGTGGCACTGCTGGTGCTATTCTTCGTTTTTGCTGCTCGCTACACCGTTGCGGATCGTTTCGCCTTTTTCCTGCCGTTCCATTGTGTGGTCGCGGTGGTGATCGGCCTGGGCGCGTATGAATTCGTAGGGTGGGGCTTGCCCCACCGTGCCCTGTTTGGTGGGGCAAGCCCTACCCTACTTGTGGTCGCGCTGGCCGTACTGCCGGTCGCCGTGTATGCACTGATGCCGACGATGGCGCAGCGTTTGCCTCTGTCCATCGGGACCCGGCAGGACATTCCCTACCGCAATGATTACGAGTATTTCCTGCGGCCCTGGAGAACAGGCTACACGGGGGCGGAACGCTTCGCCCGCGAGGCCCTGACAACGGCCGAGCCCGACGCCATCCTCTGTGCAGATAGCACGACGGTGGCGCCGCTGTTGTACGTGCAGGAGGTCAAGGAACTACGGCCGGACGTGAAGATCGTCGCAGGGATCGCCCGCAGCCGGGGAGCCCCTCAGGTCGATGAGCAGACCATTGCACAACTCTTGGGCGAACACCCCGTCTATGTTGTCTCCCGGCGCTCGGGATATTGTCCCGCCTTCATTCTCGCGAAGTACGAACTGGCCCAGGCCGGCGTCCTGTGGCGCGTCGTTCCCAGACCCTGATTCCCTGCACGCGGAAGGATCCGATCAGCAGATATGGCCAAGACAGTCACAACACCACGGACCCTGGTCCGCAACACGTTCTTCAACCTCCTGATGTTGATGAGCAACGCCATCATCTATTTCCTCCTGATCCGCTTTTACCTCAGTTGCTTTGGCTGGGCTCGCAACGGGGTCTGGGTGCTCATCGGCGGCCTCTTTCGCTATCGGATGGTGCTGGGGCTGGGGCTCAACAGTGCGATCAACCGCCGGATTCCGATGTACTTGGCCAAGGACGACGAGGAGGGCATTCGCAAGGTTGTCAGCACGGCCCTGTTCTTCTTCTCCATCATGGCCCTCGTCCTGGTCGTTCTGACCATCGTCTTATCCGTGAAGATCGGTGACTGGTTCTCGATCCCGCCGGAGCTGGTCCATGAGGCGAGCGTGCTGACCTTGGTCGTCGGTCTGGGGTTCGCCGCCTCGACCCCGCTGCAATTGACCACGGCGGTGCTCAGCGGCATGCAGCGGTATGACATGGTCAGCATCGTGACCATCATCGTGCTGACCTTGAGAACGATTCTGACCGTGATTCTGCTGCTTCGCGGCTACGGCCTGGTCACCCTGGGGCTCATTTACGGTATCAGCGAGATCGTCGCCCGAGGCGTGCAGCACATCCTCGCCCGGCGGTTGTTGCCCAAGGGCTACGCCTCCTGGCGCTATGTGGATCGTGTTCTGCTCAGAGAGATGCTTTTCTACGGGATGAATACGTTCCTGTACGCGGTGGGGGCCTTGATCATCTACCGGGCCAGCCAGACAATCGCCGGCATCTATCTCGAGCCATCCGAGGTCAGTCAGCTCGATGTCGCCGCGGCGGGCCTGCTGCTGCTGTCGGAATTCGTGCAGGCGTTTACGTCGGCGATCAAGCCGGCCATCAGCGATCTGGACGCCCGGGACGACCAGGAGAAGGTCCGTCTGATTGCCTTTCTGACGCAGAAATACAGCCTGCTGATCCTTATTCCGGCGGCCGCTTTTCTCATGATCATGGGCCGGGAGTTCCTGACGGTCTGGATTGCCCGGACTTCTGGAGATGCGACCGTAGTGCAATCCATGGCGACCATCTTGACTATTCTGACGGCGGGCTATTGTTTGCTCCTGAGTCAGCACAGCAACTACCTGGTCCTATCCGGCCGGGGCGAGCACCGCGTCTTCGGAATCCTGACGGCCGTCGAAGCGGTCCTGTGCGTCTCCATCGCCGTCTACTCGGTGAAGGTCCTTGGGTGGGGGTTGGAGGGCATCGCGTGGAGCAATCTGCTGCCGATGGCCCTGGTGGCGGGCGTCATCCTCCCGATCTATTTCAACCGCAAAATGAAGATCTCCGCGCGGGACAGCATCCGGCACGTCTGGCGGCCCGCGCTGCTCGGCACTGTGCCCAGCGTGACGCTGATCGTTGCGTGGAAGTATCTGGCCCCGCCGGCATCGTGGGCCGGGCTGTTTGGCGTGGTAGGCGCCGTGGCCGGAACCACTGTTGTTTGCGGCTGGTTCCTGGGCATGGACCGTGATGAGCACCGCCGGCTGCTATCCGTGCTGGGGCGCCGCCGCCCGGCCACCACTCAGACGACCGAGGCTATCGCCCCGGTTCAATGAGACATCGGTGTGTGCGACTGCACTATCTCGTGGCGGACTCACCCGTGTTTGTCATGCGGAACGAAGTGAAGCATCTGAGCATCGTAGGAATGATTCCCTACCGCTTCGAGTCCACGTACATACTGAATACGTTCAATGAAACACCGCCTTGGTGCCGATGATCTATCGTATCGGCGTCCGTATGGATGACAGGCTGCATATTCTGATGGCCGACTACGTACCGATCGCGAATAAGGGCGAAGAGGCGATCGTTCGCGGAGTGGAGGATATGCTGTCGGATGGGCGGCCGGTCGCCCTGGGACTGTTCGACAATGTCCCGCAGGTGACGCAACGCGAGAATATCACCCTGTTTCCCCGGAATTGGCTCTTTCGGTTCGAGGGCAATTCGGCCCTGTCCGGCCGGGGCCGGATTCTTCTGCAGGCCCGGATCGCCTTGGAGTTGCGCCTGGGAGTCCGTGGACTTTTGCGAAACCTCACGTCCACCGGCACAGAGCTGGCGGATTTCTTCGGCCGCGCGCAGTACGTGCTCGTGGGACACGATGGTGTCTTCTGTGTCGAATCCTGCGGGATCATTCACCTCGCCAAGAAGCACGGCAAGCGCGCCGGGATCCTCGGCGCCAGCACCGGGATCGGCGGCGGCCGGCTGTACAAGGCCTGGCTGTACCGCCGGACGATGGAAGAGAGCGACTTCTGCCTCTTTCGCGAGAGGCACTCGCGCGAGAACATGAAACGCCTCTGCCGTGATCCGGACAAGCTGCGCATCGCCCCCGATCCGGCGTTTGCGATGCGGCCTGCACCGCCCGAAGCCGCCCGAGAGGCCCTCGAACGATGCGAGCCATACCGCAAGGCGAGGCAGGAGGCGAGGCCGGTGATCGCCGTGACGGTTTTGGAGAAGGGCCGGGTGTATGCGGGTTTTCGACCCGACCTGCATGGGCAGGCGAAGCAGCAGGCCCACGCGAAGTATCTCGCTGCCGTTTTCGACGCACTCATAAGCAAATACAGTGCGTTCGTTCTCTTTTTGCCACATTCCGTGGAGAAAGACGGCAGCGACGTTGTCGCGGCCAGGCACGTCATCGGGCAGATGGAGGCGACGGCAGCCGACCATGCGGTCCTGGAGCAGGACCGCGGGCCGAGATTGCTCAAGAGCATCATCAGCCAGTGCGATTTCCTGGTCGGCGAGCGAACCCACTCGCTGATCGGCGGCGTGTCCGCAGGAACGCCGTTTGTCGCGCTGACGAACCGCCAGGATACGCGCACGCACGGGATCATCGGCGAGATGTGCCGATGCGAAGACCAGATCATCGACATGGATGTCGCGAGCGAGGAAAAGGCTTCGCAGAGGATATGTGAGCTGTTCCAAAGGCGGGAGGCAGTCCGAGAATCGCTCGGACCCATTCGGGAGGAGCTTTCCAAGCAAATTGAGGAGACGGTGCGTACGATCAAAGGATCGCAGGGGAGTGCATCGGAGCCGTGAAGCATAGGCAGACAATCGGGCCGGTCGTCAAACGCAAGCTGTGCACCGGCTGTGGCACGTGTGCGGGCGTCTGTCCGCGCGAAGCCATCACAATGGCCGTGAAGAAGGGCCGCTACGTCCCGCAGCTTGACAAAAGCTGCTGCAACCGTTGCGGCCTGTGCCACGACGCCTGTCCGGGACACGGCGTCGATTTCGAGGGGCTGAGCGACGCCCTGTTTGGAGACATTCCCGAGGATACGGCGGTCGGCCGATACTTGGGCTGTTACGTCGGCCACGCCATGGACAGGGGCGTGCGATATAACAGCGCTTCCGGCGGGATCGTCAGCTCGCTGCTGATCTTCGCACTCCAGGAGGGCCTGATCGACGGCGCCTTGGTCACGCGGATGCGCCGCGACGATCCCTTGAAGCCGGAACCCTTCATCGCCAGAACGCGGGAGGAGATCCTCTCGGCGGCCGGCTCGAAATATTGCCCGGTCGCGACCAATACGGTGATCCAGGAGATTCTCGATAGTGACGACCGGATCGCCGTCGTGGGGCTTCCGTGCCACATCCAGGGAATTCGCAAGGCCGAGCAATGCATCCCGAAGCTGGCGAAGCAAATCCGCTATCGGATCAGCCTCGCGTGCAGCCTGAACTTCAGCTTCCGGGGCACGGAGCGATTCCTCGAAAACCTCGGCATCGCGCCGGACAGCGTCGAGGTCTTTCAATATCGAGGTCGAGGCTGGCCCGGCAGTGTGCTGATCCGTCGGACCGATGGTACGCAGCGGGTCGTCCCGTATGCAGAATGCTACCGGCAGCTTGGTCCGTATTCCCTGCGGCGGTGCACGTTGTGCAGCGACATGCTGGGCGAGCTGAGCGACCTGACCTGCGGGGATGCGTGGGTCCCCCAGATCATCCGAACCAACGAGGCGGGCAGCTCGTTTGTTGTCTCGCGAACCGTGGAGGCGGAAGAGCTGCTGGAGGACGCGGCGTCAAGCGATGCCGTCGAGTTATCGGAGCTTGCACTGGAGAACCTCCTGGCCTCTCAGGGCCATGCCCTGTTCAAGAAAAGGAAGCTCAAAGCCCGGATGCGGCTGTTCAAGCTGGCCGGCCGGAGCGTGCCGGTGTACCGCCAAAAGCTCCTCGCTCCGATTCGGGCGGACTACATCAGCACGATGAAGCTCTATGCGGCCCGATATACACTGGCGGGCAATCACCGCTTGCTCCGTCGTCTGTTTCATCTCGTACACCGGCGCAAACGCCGATTGGCGAAGGTCGAAGCTCAACCCGTCGAGACCATGGCCCAACCATGAAACCAGACACGAGAGTCCCCAAGAGCGTCTAACACAGTGAATGGCATGTCCGCCCCTCTGTCACCCCTGCGAAGGCGGGGGCCCAGGAAAGTCCCGACTTGGCTGGATTCCCGCCTCCGCGGGAATGACAAGGACGCGGAGCCAGCCGTGGGCACGCTTCGTTCTGTCAGGGCTTCTGAGGAACAGATAACGGCGGTCTCGCCGTTCGCCGATATCCATGTCGATGTACACCACTTACGCCAGTGAACTTGACGAGTACGCCCTCCTGGACGAGCCGCAGGAGCGCACGTCCGATATTCCGCTTGCGCCGGCGATGAGCTACCTGCTCCTCGTGGCCTGGCTCATCCTCTGTGCGGTCGGGCTGGGCGTTGTCGTTCTGGCCAAGAACACCATCGCGGGCGCCATGGTGATTGCGATTCCGACCTTCGTCGGCATGGTGCTCAAGCCGACGTTCGCCCTGTGCATCCTCATGCTGGTCCTGCCGACCGGCGCCGGCGTCGCCTGGCAGGAATCGTTCAGTCTCGACCGCGCGGTGGGTCTGGCTGTGGCGTTCGCCTTCTTCTTCAACGTGCTGCTGACCCGCCCGGGTCTGCGGGTCCGGCACAAGGCCTTGTGGGCCGCCGTGGGCCTGAGCCTGTGGATCGGCGTCAGCTCGCTGATCCAGCCGCACTTGGCCGAGGAGCTCCAGCGGGCGTTCACCCAGTTTCAGCTCGTCCTGCTGATCCTGATCGTCTACTGGATATTGGAGACGAACAGCGAGAACACCTTCCGCTGGGCGCTGCGGTGCTACACGGTCGGCATGGTCGGCTCGGTGGCCGTGGCGCTGCGGTCGGGGCAGGCGATTCGGGCCGTGCAGGAGACGCGCGATGTGCGGTACTCCGCCACGCTCGGTCATTCGATCGATGCAAATATGCTGTCCGCTTTGATCGCCGTGGCGTTTCTTTCCGCCATCTACCTGTTTGCCCGCGACCGCAGTCTCTTCTGGCGGGCGATTTACCTCGTGGCCCTCTTGTTCTTGCCGGTGATGATGCTGCGGACCGGCTCGCGCGGCGGCCTGGTGGCGCTGGCGTTCACGCTGCTATCGCCCCTACTCTTTGTGCGGCAGGTGTTGCGTCGCCCCGCCTTAGCCGCTCTGCTGCTGGCAGTCATTTTGCTGGCGTCCGTGTCCGCAGGGTTCCTAATCAAAGAGCACGGCTTGGCCGGCTCGGTGGCCGAACGTCTAACCAATGTCGGCCGTGCCAAGGAGGCCTTGGCCTTACGGGCGGAGGCGCTCCGCAGCGCCGTGGACGCCGTGCTGGCCTGGCCGATGGGGACCGGCTACGTAAGCTGGTTCGAGCGGACCGGCAGCCCGATTTGGCCTCACAACGATTTCTTCTTCTCCATGGGTGTCTACGGTTTTCCAGGGGCGGCCCTGTTCACCGCCTTCGTGATCCTGCTGATGCTGACCGTCAAGCGCACGCCGCTGACCGTGGAAAAGCTCTACGCCCGGGCTGTGCTGACGTTTCTGCTGGTCATGGGACTCAATATCAAGCAGGTCTCGGCCAAGTACTATTGGGTCTTCCTGGCCTTTGTTTTGGCGGCCGAGCGCCTCGGCTGGGGCCACGTCGAGCCGCAAGAGGACTCGACGGAAGAGACTCACCACGGAGACACGGAGGACACAGAAGTTTTGCCGGAAGCGGAGAAGGTGAGAAAGTAAGAAGATCGGAAGCTTGTAGGATGGGCTTCAGCCCATGCTGCTCCGGTCCGGCCACGCTAATGATCCGCAGGGGCTGAAGCCCATCCTACATAGGTCTTCCTCGCTCTTTTCTGTGTCCCCTGCGGTGAAGAAGAAACAGATGCCTAAGACGCTCCGGATACTGGCGATTAGCCACATGTTCCCCACGAGACGTTCCGGGCAGTATGGAGCGTTCATCTGCCGGGAGGCGCAGGATCTACGGCCGCACGGGATCGAATGCGGTTTTCTCGTCGGCCAGCCGTGGACGCCTTGGCCACTATATCGTTTCTCTCGCTGGAGCGGCTACGGGCCGGCGAATCCTCTGGCTCCGCCCGGCGGACTGGCGGCTCGTCCGGTGGCGTACCTTCGCCCGCCCGGCTTTGGTTTTCGCCGATTTGAGGGCGGGTCGATGGCTCGCCGCTTGCTGCCTGCGGCTCGGAACTGGCATCGCGAGAGTCCCTTCGATTTGGTCTTGGGAGTCTCCATGTTCCCGGATGCCCAGGCGGCTGTGACTGTCGCTCGTGAGCTTGATCTTCCTGTGGCCGCTTTGGCCGTGGGCAGCGACGTGCTGGTCTACCCGGACCGGATGGCGGTCCTGTGGCGGCGGCTCTGCGAGACGGTCGAGCGGGTCGATCTGCCGATTGGCGTCAGTCAATCCGTCTGCAGACGCCTGGCCGAGACGGGCAGGTGCCGGCGGGAGCCGCTGTGCGTGTACCTGGGTCGAGACGCAAAGCAATTCGTGCCTGCGGAGAATAGGGTTCGGGTCCGGGAGCAACTCGGATGGGCGAGAGAGAGCATTGTCGGCGTGTACGTCGGCGGGCTTGTTGAGGTCAAGGGAATGAAGGAGCTCGCGGCCGCCGCGGAGCCGCTCCTCAATAAACACGAGCGGTTCCAGCTCGTCTGTGTCGGCGATGGGCCCTCGTGGGACAGGTTGGTCACGCTCGCCAGTTGCGTTGGGCGAGAAGGGGCGGTAGTGTTGCCCGGCCGGGTAGTGCCGGAGGAAGTCCCACGGTTTCTCCAGGCGGCCGATTTCCTGGTGCTGCCTTCCCATAGCGAGGGCATGTCCCAAGCGGTCTTGGAAGCGATGAACTGCGGACTGCCCATCGTAGCAACGCGCGTCGGCGGCGTCCCGGAGGCGGTCGTCGACGGCCAGACCGGATTGCTCGTCGAAGCGAAGAACGTCGATCAACTCCGAGATGCGATGGAACGGATGATTGCCGATGAGGCGTTTCGCCAAGCGGCGGGACAAGAAGGACTGGCGCGGGCCCGCGAGGTCTTCGACGCCGAGCGCAACGCCCGCACGTTGGCGGATGCGTTGTGGTCTCTGGCGAAAGTACAAGGGGCAGGTGTATGACACCGCCTGGAGTTGCAGACAGTCCTTCTCCGGGTGGCGATGCCACCCAGACCTGCCCTGATCTCTTGGAGTGGGACCATCGTGGTGGAACTGCGAGTATCGATGAGTGACACACCCAAACAGCATCGCGTCAAGGTCTGTATGATGACCTCGGTGCATCCTCCGTTCGATGGCCGGATCTTTCACCGGGCGGCCAAGAGTCTTGCCCAGGCGGGCTATGAGGTGGTTCTGATCGCCCGGCATGACAAGGAAGAGATCATTGACGGCGTTCGCGTCGTGCCGCTGCCGCAGCCGAAGAACCGGATGCACCGAATGACAAAAGTCCTATGGCGCGTCTATCGTCTGGCGGTGAAGGAGGACGCGGATGTCTACCACTTTCACGATCCGGAGCTGATGATCGTTGGTCTGCTCTTGAAGCTGCGCGGCAAGAAGACCATCTGGGACGTCCACGAGCACTATCCCAACAGCATCCTCGACAAGTATTACATCGCCCAGCCGCTTCGGCGGCTCATCAGCAAATCGTTCGACCTGTTCGAGCGGGCCGTGGTGCGGTTCTTCGACTACGTGATCTACACGACCCCTTTCGTCGGGCAACGCTACCAAAGCATGAAGGTCCGCTCGGGGCCGATTGAGAACTACCCCATTCTCAGGCTGTCCGAGACGTTCCAGCGCGAGCCGCAGAAGAAGATCATCTACCTGGGCGGAATGGCGCGGATTCGCGGCCTAGTGGAAGTGGTCGAGGCCTTTGCCCTCGTCGTGGACCAGAACCCAGGCTGGGAACTCTGCCTCGTCGGATCGAGCCGGCCGGCGTCGTTCGAGCAGGAGCTGAGGGACTTGGCTAAGAAGCTGGGCGTGGCGGCGCACGTGACGTTCGTCGCTTGGGTGCCCTACGAGGAGAAGGAGCGGCTGTCATCGCAAGCGTCGATGGGCGTTATCACGTACCTGCCCTGCTCGAACAACACAAGCTGCTTGCCGAACAAGCTGTTCGACTATATGCTGGTGGGTCTGCCGGTCGTGGCTTCGGATTTCCCGCTCTATCGCGAGGTGGTGGAGCCGAATCACTGCGGGCTGATGGTCGATCCGACCCGACCCCAGGCAATTGCCCAGGCGATGGAGTATCTGATCGAGCATCCGCAGGAGGCGAAACAGATGGGTGCCAACGGCCGGCGGGCCGTGCTGGAGAAGTACAACTGGGAAAAGGAAAGCCGCAAACTCTTGCAGATTTATGACGCTGTCCTGAAAACGGAATGAGGAGATTGACGTGGCGAAAGTTCTTTTAGTTGTCGGGGCGAGACCCAACTTCATGAAGATGGCCCCGCTCTATTTCGAGATGGTCAAGGCCAAGTCGCTGCAGCCTCTGATCGTTCACACGGGTCAGCACTACGACTACGTGATGTCCCAGGCGTTCTTCGAGGATCTGGAGCTGCCGCAGCCGCACCATTTCCTCGGCACCGGCTCCGGCTCCCACGCCGAGCAGACGGCCCGGATCATGGTCGAGTTTGAGAAAGTGATCCTGGCGGAAAAGCCCGACCTCGTCGTCGTTTTCGGGGACGTGAACTCGACGGTGGCCTGCAGCCTGACGGCCAAGAAGCTGCTCATTCCGGTCGCCCACGTCGAAGCGGGCCTGCGCAGCTTCGATGAGACGATGCCGGAAGAGATCAACCGGCGGGTCACGGACACCGTGTCCGATCTGCTCTTTACGCCTTCCGCTGACGGCGATGAGAACCTGCGGCGGGAAGGAGTGGCACAGAACAGAATCCATCGAGTCGGCAACATCATGATCGACTCGCTCATCGGCATTCTCCATCGCATCGACCCGGACCAGCAGGAGCAGATCGTCCAACGGTTCGGCCTGGCGAGGCGGAATTACGTGCTGGTGACGCTGCACCGGCCTTCGAACGTGGACGAGCGGGACGGCCTCGAACAAATCCTGACGTATCTCAATACGCTGTCGGCCCAGGTGCCAGTGGTGTTCCCCGTGCACCCGAGGACGCGAAAGAACATCGAGGCGTTCGGCATCGACGCGTCGTTCCACGATGCGTTTCACATCGTCGAGCCGGTGCGGTACCGGGAGTTTCTCACGCTCGAAAACAACGCCCGCTTCATCGTGACGGATTCCGGCGGCATCCAGGAGGAGGCGACGTACCTGGGGCTACCCTGCCTGACGCTGCGTCCCAACACGGAAAGACCCATCACCATCACCGAGGGAACGAACGAGCTCGTGGACATGAGCAACATCGAAGAGCAGTCGGCCCGAATCCTCGCGGGGCAATGGAAACGGGGCCGGGTCCCGGCCTTGTGGGACGGCCGGACGGCCGAGCGGATCGTCCAAGTGGTCCTCGACTATACGAAGAGCGGACGGTAATCCAATGAAGGTTCTTTCCGTCGTGGGTGCGCGGCCGCAGTTCATCAAGGCGGCGGTGGTCTCGAAGCAGATTCGCCGAGTCGGCTTTGAGGAGCTCCTGGTGCACACGGGCCAGCACTATGATTTCAATATGTCGGAGGTCTTCTTCCGGGAGCTCGAGCTGCCGGAGCCGCACTACTATCTCGGCATCGGCTCCGGCCGGCACGGCGAGCAGACGGCGCGGATGCTCACGGGCATCGAGGAGGTGCTCCTCGAGGAGGACCCGGACATCGTCGTTATCTACGGCGATACGAATACGACGCTGGCCGGGGCGCTGGCCCCCGTGAAGCTGCACATTCCCGTCGCCCACGTCGAGGCGGGCTTGCGAAGCTTCAACCGGCAGATGCCCGAAGAAATCAACCGAATCGTCGCGGACCACTGCTCGGACCTGCTGTTCTGCCCGACGACGACAGCCGTGCAGAACCTCGAAAAGGAAGGTTTCCACAACGTAGTCAGCGATTCAGATTGTGAGCTGGTCGCGGGTGTCAACCCAAGGCATCATTCATCAATCATCAAGCATCAGTCATCACTCCCAGGGTCCTCTCGTCATCGACGGCGGCGATGTGATGCTCGATCTCGCCCGCGAGGTAAAGGATCGGCTGGAGCGCGAGGGACGCGGCGGGACCGATATTCTGGGACAGTACGGCCTGAAGCCGCGCGAATACGTCCTGACCACGATCCACCGCGCCAGCAATACGGACGATCGGGACAATCTCCGCAACATTCTGGAGGCGATGAGGCAGATTGGCAACCGCGGCCTGAAGGTCCTTTTCCCGGTCCACCCGCGAACGAAGAAGGCATTGGAGAAGTCCGACCTGCTGGCGATGCTGGACACCGATGCCATTGTTACGAGCGATCCGGTCTCTTACCTGGAGATGATCGCCTTGGAGAGCGAGGCCCGGTTTCTGCTGACGGATTCCGGGGGCGTTCAGAAGGAAGCCTACTTTTTCGGCGTTCCGTGCGTCGTGGCCCGCGAGGAGACAGAGTGGACCGAGTTGATCGAGATCGGCTGGAACCGGATCGCCGGCGCGAAGACGGCCGGCATCCTCGCGGCCGCGGAGGCAATCCTCAGCGAGGATTTCGCGAGCAAGCCCCGGCCGGATTTCTACGGTGACGGCCGCGCCTCCCCCCGCATTGCCCGCGTCCTCAAGTGGTTTGTGGAATGACGAAGGGCGGCCTCTTCGCCAAGGGCGGTGAGGGCCTGGACGGGTAACATGCGGATACTCTATATCCATCAATACTTCGCCACGCGCCAGGGCAGGACCGGGACGCGATCGTATGAGTTCGGCCGCTATCTGGCGGGCCGGGGCCACGAGGTGACCATGATGACCTCGGGTCTGGCCAACGACCAGTTCCCGGTCTGCCGGGGCGAGCCGTGCTGCGAATACGAGACCGACGGCATTCAGGTGGTTTCCATCGCCGCCGCTTACAACGACCCCTGCGCGGGCACCGCTCTGAGCGGCTGGCGGCGCATGCTCCAGTTTCACCAGTTCGCCCGGGCGGCTTCAAAGGTGGGCCGGGGGCTGGGCAAGCCCGACGTCGTCTTTGCCACGCATACCCCGCTGACGGTCGGGCGGGCGGGCGCGGACCTCGGCCGCTACTTTGGCGTCCCCTTCGTTTTCGAAGTTCGCGACCTGTGGCCCGAGGCGCTGGTCAACGTGGGCGCCCTGACCAATCCTATCGTGATTTGGTGGCTGCGGCGGATGGCACAGCGCATCTACGGCCAGGCCCGTCACATCGTGGCCCTGTCGCCGGGGATGAGAGACGGGATCGTCCGGACCGGCGTGCCCTCCGAGAAGGTCACCGTAATCCCAAACGCCAGCGATTTGGACCTGTTCCGGCCCGATCTTGACGGCAGCGCATGGCGCGAGCGGCTCGGGTTGGGCGACCGTTTTGCCGCCATCTATTTCGGGGCGATGGGTCTGGCCAACGGCCTCGAATACGTAATCGAAGCGGCGCGAGTCCTGGCACAGCGCGGGAACGATCGTATCGTGCTGGTTCTCTGCGGCAGTGGCGGCATGCAGGCCGAGCTCCAGAGGCGCGCACGTGGCTATGGCCTTACGAACGTGGTGTTCCACCCGCCGGCGCCGGACAAGGAGCAGATGGCGCGCCTGGTGGCCGGTTGCGATGTCTGCCTGACGATCTACCGGGCCGCCAAAGAGCATTCGTGGTCGCCCAACAAGATGTTCGACGCGCTGGCGGCGGGGAAGCCCGTGCTCATCAATGTCCCTGGCTGGCTGGGTGAGACCATTGAAAAGAACCACTGTGGCCGCTATGTCGATCCAGGTCGCCCGGAATCGCTGGCCGAGGCACTGGAGGAATTGTCGAGCGACGCCGCCCTGTGCCGGCGAATGGGCGAGAACGCCCGTGCCCTGGCCGAGCGGCAGTTCGACCGGCGCATCCTGGCTGCCCAGCTCGAACAAGTCCTGAAGAATGCGGTGATCCATGAGTGAAGGTGTGAATGTTGCGGTAATTGGGGCCGGGTACTGGGGCCAGAACCTGGTCCGCAACTTCGCCACGGCCAAATGATGCTCGCTGAAGTACGTCTGCGACATCAATGCGAATGTGCTGGCGATGCACAAGCGAAGTTTCCCCTTCGTTGAGACGACGCCTGATGTCGAGGCGGCGCTCGGCGATCCGCAAGTCCAGGCGGTGGTCATTGCGACGCCTGTCCCGACGCACTTTGGGATCGCGAGCAAAGCCCTGCAAGCTGGCAAGCATGTGTATGTGGAGAAGCCTCTGACCTTGCGGGCGGCAGACGCTCGCGCGCTGATCGAGATGGCACGACAGAAACGATTGAAGTTGATGGTCGGCCATCTGCTGGAATACCACCCGGCCGTCACCTATCTTAAGGAGACGCTGGACCGGGGCCAGCTTGGCGAGCCGTACTACATGTACACGCAACGGGTCAACCTCGGCATCGTCCGCCAGAATGAAAACGCCTGGTGGTCGCTGGCGCCGCACGACATCTCGATCATCTGTCACCTGCTGGGCTCGGAGCCGGTGTCGGTGGCGGCCCATGGGCAGTGCTATCTCCAGAAGGACATCGAGGACGTCGTCTTTGCCACGATCAAGTTCGCCGACGGCAAGATGGCGCACGTTCATTGCAGTTGGCTCGACCCGCACAAGATTCGCAAGATGACGGTGGTCGGCCCGGAGAAGATGGTTACGTTCGACGACATGGAGGCAACGGAGAAGATCCGCATCTATGACAAAGGGGCGGCGGTCCGGCACGATATCACGACCTCCTACGCCGACATCATCTCGCTGCGCTTCGGCGACATCGTTATCCCGAAGATTCCCGGCGGCGAGCCACTGTCCCTGGAGTGCCGGCACTTCATCGAGTGCGTGCTGGAGAATCGGTCGGTCCGCAGCGACGGGGCGGATGGACTGCGCGTTGTCCAGGTGCTGGAGGCCGGACAGAAGTCTCTCAAAGATCATGGGGCACCGGTTAGTCCGCAGGAGTTTTGAGAGGAGCACGAAATCCGAAACAAGCACGATTAACCGAAATCCAAAATTCAAAACGGTGAGCGGCGCCTTCCGCCAGTGTTTTGGTCATTTGGATTTTCGTGTTTGGAATTTGTCTCGGATTTCAAGTTTCGGATTTGGGTGGAGTTGAAGCGGCTTTGGAGAAGGATACCGACATTATGAAGAGTGATTACTTCGTTCACGAATCCGCGTATGTGGATCAGCCTTGCCGGATCGGCAAGGGGACGAAGATCTGGCATTTCTGCCATGTCATGAAAGATGCCCAGATCGGTGAAAACTGCATCCTTGGCCAGAAC
>JAPLMX010000242.1 GCA_026386805.1 Phycisphaerae bacterium
CTTTCGGCGGTTCTCCAACTCGTCGAAGTCCCTTCGTGTTCGTCCTTTTCTGTCCATGCGGACAGCCTACGAGAACGAAACGCTGGTGTCAATATATTATGCGAAAAATCTGTCACTATATTATGCGAAATTCAGTAGGAAAGGAGATACCTATGGTTCTGTATCGAACGCGCGCGTGTCGTCTTGTCTCCAGTGGTCTGGCTCCCCTTTGTGTTCTGGTTCTGGCGGCATCGTGCGGGTACGGCCTGGCGCGAGCCGGCGGGTCCGGCGCACCGAAGCCGTCCGGCTCGGATGAGCGGCTACGCGAGCTCATGACCCAACGATACGAGCTTCTCAAGGTCAGCGTGAAGAACTCCGAACTCCTGCTGGCCTCCGGCCGGGTCGATATCCCCACGCACCAGAATCTCCTCGACGCCCTGTACCGCGCTGAGGCCGACCTCTGCACGACCGCCGCCGACCGCATAACAGTCTACGAGAAGCTCGTGGAGGTCCTGATCGCGCAGGAGAAGCTCGTGGAGCGGCAGGCCGAAGCGGGCCGGGCCCTGGGAATCCAGGTGGCACAGGCCAAACTCGTGACGCTGAACACCCAAATCGACCTCGAACGGCTCCGCCTGGCGCAATCGGCAGTGCCGCAATAGACATTCAAGGATGGTCGGCATCCTCAGCGGGTTCGTTCTCGGGACTCTGCGTCTGCCGCACTGCAGTGCCTGGGTCGAGACTCTCGTTGCGGCGGTGCAAGCGGGGATGATTCCGCCCGCCGCGTCTTACGTCGACGGCCGCGTCAGTGCGGATGCCGCTTGCGAGGAGCCGTTTGTGCGAAGCTTCGAGTGGCGATAGCCATAGAGGGTGTACACCACAAGCCCGACGGCCAGCCACAGGCCGAAGCGAATCCAGGAGGTCTTGGGCAGGTGGGCGATCATCCCTAAGCAGAAGAACGCCCCCAGCGCAGGCACGAGAATGGGGCCGAACGGCACGCGGAACGGACGCGGGCGGTCCGGGGCCTTGAACCGCAGGACCGAAACGCCGAGGCAGACCAGCAAAAACGCGAAGAGCGTCCCGATGTTTGTGAGATCGACCATCTCGTCGATGTTCGAGACCGCGGCCAGGACCCCGACCCCGATGCCGGTCAGGATCGTCGCGACGTGCGGCGTGCGAAACCTCGGGTGGATGCGGGCCAGCGATTGGGGCAGCAGGCCGTCGCGGGCCATTGCCATGAAGATCCGCGCCTGGCCGAGCTGGAAGACCAGCAGCACGGCCGTATGCGCGACGACCGAGCCGAACGCCACGAGGCCGATGGTGGTGTTCGAGCGGCCGACGTAGCGCAACGCCACGGTCAATGGCTCCGCCTGGTCGGAGCTGGTCATGCTCTGCAACGCCGGGAACGGCACCAGCCCCGTGAACACGACCGCGACCACCACGTAGATCAGCGTGGAGGCCACCAGAGATCCCAGAATGCCGATGGGCAGATCGCGTCCCGGCCGGCGCGTCTCTTCGGCGCAGGTCGAGACCGCGTCGAACCCGATGTAGGCGAAGAACACGATGGCCGCCCCGGCGGCGATCCCCGCAAACCCGTTCGGCGCGAAGGGATGCCAATTCTCCGGCTTGATGAAGCGGACGCCCACCACCACGAAGAGCCCCAATACCAGGAGCTTGATCACAACCATGACCGTCGTCGCCCGCGAAGACGCACGCACGCCCCACACCAGGACCACGGATAGGACCGCGACAATGCCGATAGCCAAAAGATTGAATACGACGGGCACGCCGAAGACGTGCGGGGCCGCCGCCAGCACCTCCGGCATCTTCTGGGCCGCCGTGCGGTAGTCCACCGTCAGCCAGCGCGGCAGATCCAGGCCGAAGCCGGCCAGCAGCGTGTTGCAGTAGTTGGCCCAGGAGATGGCGACCGCGACGTTCCCGATGGCGTACTCGATGATCAGGTCCCAGCCGATGATCCACGCCACGACCTCGCCGAGCGTGACGTAGGTGAACGTGTAGGCCGAGCCGGAGAC
This sequence comes from Phycisphaerae bacterium, assembly GCA_026386805.1. GTDB lineage: Bacteria > Planctomycetota > Phycisphaerae > Sedimentisphaerales > Anaerobacaceae > PLanc-01. The sequence goes on from JAPLMX010000242.1 coordinate 2,010, forward strand.
GGGCACCAGCAACGCCAGCTCGGCGTAGCACAGACCCGTGAACGCGCAGACGACCGCCGTGAGCACGAACGACAGGATCAAGGCCGGTCCCGCGCCGGGACGGACCGCGTCCCCGGCCGCCGCCGTGCCGATGGTTGCGAAGATGCCGGCGCCGATCGTCGCCCCGATGCCCAGTGCGATCAGGTCCACAGGGCCGAGCACGCGCCGAAGCGAGCGTTCGCTCCCCTGCGTCTCGGCGATCAACTGTTCGACGGGTTTGGTGACAAAAAGTGAACTCATACAAGTTGACACGTACCTACGACCCACAGGGACACACGAGAGTAGCCCTCCCCCGCCGCCCTGTCAAGCCGCAAAGTCTCGCGGGGCGAAGAAACGTGCATGATGGACTTTGTGGACGGCATGGACACAGTGGACAAGGTGGACACCTCTGGGGCCGCGACGGCGTCTATGTCGTCCGCCTCGTTCACGCTGCCCGTCTCGCCGGGTGGCGGCAAGGATCTCTTCGGAAGAGGCGCTCTTTAGCACGTAGCTCTCGGTCCCGGCCTGACGCATCTTCTCCACGACCTCGGCTTCGTCGTGCATGGAAAACGCGACGACGCCGGTAAAGCTGCTGAGCGGAATCTTCCAATTCGTCCAAGTGGAGGCATTCGCCGCCTGTCGAACATGCCCGGCGCACAACGAAGCGGGGCGTCGTCCCCTGGACCGACGCCCCGCTTTCGTGTCATCGTGCGCCCCGTGCGGCGGCGCGGTTACCGTAGCATGGGCGTCCCGCCCATGAGTCACAGGGCCATCCCTTCGGCTTCGCTCAGGACAGGCTTTGGCCCTGCTTTCACGGGCGAGACGCCCGTCATACACACGGGCAAGATGCCCGTGCTACTGGGCCGGGTGGCCGTACCCAATGTCGTCGAAGTACAACATGCCGGCGGGACCCGCCTTCGGGCTGGCCTTATCGCCAACGCCGAGCGTGATCTTCTGCACGGTCGTCAGGCTGACGCCCGTCAGGCTGCTCAGCGGAATCCGCCACTCGTTCCAGACCCCTGTGGCGCTGGCCGACGGATTCGGGTTGACCACCGTCTTGGTCTTGCCGGCCTTGTCCGTAACCGTCAGGTACAACGGCGCCGCACCATTCGTCGGCATCGCTGCGCCGATGGCCACGGCCTGCCACGAGCCGGTGACCGTGCCCGTGGTGGAGACGTTCGAGAACCCCGCCACGGTGGTCAGGGCCGCGTCGTGGCTGGTCACCGCCAGACCGATGTAGACGCTCGTCCCCATCGTAATGGTGGTATCCGTGCCCAACTGCGTCCAAGTCTTGCCGTCCGGCGAAGTCTCACACTTGAAGACGTTGCCCGTGCGGGTGATTCGGACCCAGTACGGAGTCGTCACCGCCGTGCCGGTCCAGTCCGTGCTGGCGCTGGCACCGCTCGTGGTATCCCGGTGCTGGAACGAGCAACTGCTGGCTGCCGTCGCAGCCGTGGAGGCATGCTTGGAGCCGGTGTCGAGGGTCTCTCGAATCATCACGGCGGCCTTCGCCCAAGCATTCGTGTTGACGACGCTGTCCACGCGAGCCGTGATCGAGCCGTTGCCGTTGAGCTGCTTGTAGGCAAAGCGGAACTGATCGCCGTTGTTCCAGATATCGGTGCCGCTGGCACTCATGGTGAAGGTGTTGTTGCCGTTGTCGGCAAAACCCGCGGCCCGGCCTTGGAAGTACAGCGACACGGTGTCGGCGCCGTTGGCCGTCCAGTTCTGAGTCGTGTCGAACGTCCGCGAGGCCTCAGAATAGTAGGGCGCTTTGACGTTGTTATACTCAAACGGTAGGGCCTGCTTGCCGCCATGAAGGATCGTCTGCTCGGCAAACGGGGCGGTCATATAGCCCACGATCGAGCCGCTGCTGCCATCGGTATAGCCGTCGATCCAGGCGTCGTAGATGCGCTGGTCATCGTCGTTGTAGCTCTCGAAATCGTCCACGACCGCGTATTCCTGGGTGGTGAAGCTCCAGACGTTGCCCGGATAGGTGATGGCGTTGACCTCATCGACCTTCCAGTAGTAGGTCGTTCCGAAGTTGAGAGAACCCGGGGTGTAGCCGGGATCGGCCACGGTCTTGGCGGCAGCGGTTCCACCGGCCACCGCGGCCTGATCCGTGCCGAAGAACACCGTGTGCGACTTGGCCTCGCGGCCCGGCCGCCAATTCAGGATGGAATCCATGCTGACGCCGGTCGCGGCGGTCGCCGGCTGCGGCGCAAAGGCCTGCACCGGAACGGCGGAGAACCGCACTTCGGCCAAGCCGGTGACGCCACTGATGCCGCCCCAGGTGCTGTTGATCGTCAGCTTGACGTACTTGGCCATGACTCGGCCTAAGCTGACGATCGTGTTGGCGGCATAGCCGGGCATGCCGGGCGCCCGGGCGAACTCGGGCACGTCAGCCAGCGCCGTCCAGGTCGTGCCGTCGGCGGAGTACTCGATGGTGACCTTCTTGGCGCCGAAGCCAATGAAGCTCTCGACCAACCCGTTGGAGTTCCACACCTTGAGATCGTACAGCTTGTAAACCTTGTCAAACTGATACTGAATCCAGTTCGGCTGGGCCCCGGCGCTGAGCCACATCGTGGTCCCTTCGCTGCCGTGCAGGTCGCTCTTGTCGAGGCCGGAGCCGTCGATGGTCTTGTCCGGGCCCATGCTCGGCTGCGCGCTGGAGGCCGTGACGGCCACCGGCTTGATGGGATAGCCATAAGGTTCGGTGGTAAAAGACCAGACGGGGCCCTGGTAGATCGTGTTGTCGGGGGCCGCATTCACTTCATCGACCCGCCAGTAGTAGGTCTGCCCGTAGGCGAACACCCCGGGCGGATCGAAGGTCGCCGCCGTTTGGCCCGGGCTGGCCAGCACCCCCTTGGGATTCGTCCGGGAGGCGGTGTTCACATCGGCGAAGGAGACCCCGAAATAGATATCGTGGCTTGCCGCGAATTTGCCCGGGCTCCAGGAGAGGATCGCGTCCAGCGGCACATCCACCGCCTCGTCTGCGGGACTCGGACCACGGCTGAGTCCCTTCGCGATGGCTGCATCGGACGAGAAAATCAGGTTCCCAAATCCCAGGCTCTGGTCATGAGCTTCCCGGCTCGTCCAGGTCATCTGGATTTCCCGGTCCGTGGCCTCCGTATCGTCAAGCACGGCGTGGAAACCGATGGTATTGCCGGCGGCAATCTTCAAGGCACGGATTCCTGTGTAGTCGAGAGCGGCTTCGCAGACGTAGCCATCGGCCGTTTTGGTGGAGACGACCTTCAGGTTGGCAGGCTCGACAGCCCCATTACCGTCCATGCTTTCCCAGCACCACTTCTGGTTATTGGCATTGAAACCCCACTGGTAGTGTTCCGCATGTCCTGCCACGGCATTGAGCGTGGAGAAAAACACTTCGACGCAGTCCGCATTCCAGATATCGACGCCGGATTTCGTCATGGACAGCTTGTCGTCTTTCACCACCACGCCGAAGTAGACATTCTTGTCATCCCACTGCACATAGAATTTCCCGCTCAGGTCCGCCGGGCCGGTCCAACTCGTCCCTCCCGTGTAAATCTGCGCTGCCGCATCCAGAACGGCGGGGGTCATCGCTTCCAAATTCCAGTCGCTCAGATCGCCATCGATGGCGTCCGGAGTCCCCCGCAGACACGTGATCACCAGGGGCGCTCCCGTCACGGGGTGTACGGCCGGCGGGGCGGCCAGCGCCAAACTCAAGCTGAGCAAAGTAAACATTCCCACGAAAAGCCATTTCTTGGTTACCATTGTTGGTCCTCCATTCGATTGCGCTTGCTGAATTGCGTTGTTGCGACATTCATCGGGACCCACTCAATGCGGCCCCACGGGGCGAGATCTGGGCAGGGTCACCTCCTTTCCGAGAAGACGATGGGCAGAGCCATACGGGAACCGAGGCAGACGCGCGATCGGTGGGGATTCAGCCCCTCTCCCCGGGAAGCACGTGCCGAACAGGACACCCTGCATGAGGACCTCCGAATCCGCTGCGCCGCACGGTCGCTCGCTCCTAACCGTGGCGACACCGTCCAGAACCCATACGTCCGTAAGCTCTTACTTTTATAGCAAATCCCGCCGCCCGACACAACGGGATTTCCGTCTCCCTCGAATCGCGGGCTGGATACCCGCGACAGGGGCGGTGGAAAGCACCGTCATTTACCCCTCCCGTTACCGCGGCACCGGGATCAAGGAAGAAGCGGGGCGCTGTCCTAAACAGACGCCCCGCTTTCGTGTCATCGTACGCCGCGTACTGCGGCGCGGTTACCTCCTTGCGGATTCACTGGGTCCTGAGCCTCAGAAGGGCTTGGCCACCGGCGTCTTCTGACCCGCCAGCCACAGGAGTTCTTCCGGAGACAACGCCCGGTTGTAGACCGCCACGTCATCCATTGCTCCCAGCCAGTAATAGGCGGCGGAGCCTGGGTCTCGGCCGAGCTTGAAGCTGCCCGTGGAGGTGCCGAGGGCTTCCGTCGTCAGCAATTCCCGGTCCAGGTTCCCATAGACGTAGGTCCGGATGTACTGGCCCTGGGAGTAGACGCCGGCCACATGGTACCAGACGCCCTGCTGCAACGCGGTCCCCCCCGCCGAGGTTCGGTTCAGGATGGCCGCGTTGGCGGACGTACGGATCTCGAACTCGGCCATGTTGTTGGAGTAGAGGCCGAACTTGTAGCCGCCCGTGACGAGGTCCTGGTTGCCCGCGATCTTGCGATCCCCGGCGGTGAAGTCCATCTTGATCCAGGCGCTGATGGTGACCGCGTCGGTGAGGTTCAGGCTCGCGCCACTGCCGCAATCGA
>JAPLMX010000197.1 GCA_026386805.1 Phycisphaerae bacterium
CTTTCGGCGGTTCTCCAACTCGTCGAAGTCCCTTCGTGTTCGTCCTTTTCTGTCCATGCGGACAGCCTACGAGAACGAAACGCTGGTGTCAATATATTATGCGAAAAATCTGTCACTATATTATGCGAAATTCAGTAGGAACCATTTGTTCCCTCTTTAACAGCTATCGAAAACGGGGGACGTACTCTATTTTCCATGCGCGCTGTCTGATTCTTCTCGGATCTCTCGGACTTCCACGCTCATCCCACTCGTTTCGCCCTCACCACCTCTGTCCGGCCTACAAAGAGCCTCAACCACGTCGTCGCGGCTCCATCAGGGGTGGTTTCTCTGGGGAGTATTATGGCGGATGCGTGCAGAGCACGCAAGGGAAAAAGTAAAAAGGAAAAGGGGAAAAGTGACGGATGGAAAAGCGGTAATCGGTAGTCAGTAGTCGGTGGTCGGTTCTCACCCCGGATCGAAGCCCGGGGTCAGAAGGCGGTTCGTCGGCGGTTGGGCCTTTCGTCGGGGATACTGGGAATAGTGGCGAATGGCGGTGCCTACCATTCTTTCCCGCGTTAGGCTTTCACCGGTTGATGCTTTTGGATGTAACCGGCGTCAATCTCCACGCCCAATCCCGGACCGGTGGGGACTTTCACCTTCCCGTCTGCGACGGCCAGGGGCGACGTCTTGCATTCGAATGGCACGTTCGTTCGCAGTCCCTTGAATTCGTGATGCGGACAGGCATTGGGAAGGGCCGACACAAAGTGCATCATGTAAAGGTATCCGAGCCCGCCGCCGGACATGTGCGGCGTGCAGTCTTTCCCGAACGCCTGGGCCATGCGCGCCACCCTCATCGAGCGAATCATGCCGCCGAAATAGTAGTTGTCGGGCTGGACGATTTGCAGACCGTCATGGGCAATCAACCCGCGAAACCCATGCAGACTGTATTCCTGCTCGCCGCCCGCCACGGGAAGGGCCAAGGCATCGGCCACCTGTTTCGTTTCTTCGTACCAGTCGAACATAACGGGCTCTTCGAAGAAGCCATAGCGGTACTCCTCCAACAAGCGGCCCACGCGTATGGCCTCCTCGGGCGTGTAGAAGCCGTTCGCGTCGGCATACAGAGCCATGTCATCGCCAAAGGTCTTGCGGATCAGCGGAATGATGGTCTCCGTCCTGCCCTGGGGACCGACGGCCTTGATGTCCTTTGTCATGAACATCAGTCCGCCGACTTTGATCTTGAGGGCGTGGGCGTGGTATTCCGCGACATCCCTCTTGATCAACTCCAGGGACTCCTCTACGGATTTCTCGCGGTACTCCGTGGCCTGGTACACGGCGACCTGGGGGTGGCGGATTTCTCCGATCAACTGGCCCATGGGCTGGTTGGCAATGCGCCCCAGCATGTCGAGAATGGCAAACTCGATAGTGGCCAAGGGGATCCCGAGCGCCATGCCGCTCAACCGGAAATTGAAGTTGTAGATGTACACCTTCTCCAGCAGCAAGTCCAGGTCGCGGGCGTCCTTGCCGAGGAAGAACGGTTGCAGCAGATTGACGAAGATCGGATAGAGCGAATTCAGTCCGCTGTGACCCACCGAAATCCCTTCCGCCCCACCCGTGGAACGCACCCGGCACAGAAAATTGCCCTGGTACCGCAGCAATTCCAGGGTCTCGATGATGACCGGGGTCGTAAACAGCTCCTTCTTGAGAACAGGCTGTTTGAGTACCTCATCGAGCGTGGCGTACCTGGGGTTCAGGGCCCCTGCTGAGCCCGCGTCTTGGGCCTGAGAACCGTAAGAGGACAGCGCTGACGCAGTAGCCCCCACACCACCGGCAAGGGCAGTCGCAATGAACCGTCGTCGATTGGTTCGCATAAGTAACCTACCTTATTATAAGGTGCCTGGTAGAAAACCCGGTTTCAACATACGGGAGTGATCATACGACCAGGGGAACAAGGATTCAAGAGCGGCCCCAGCCAGGATAGCCGAAAGAAACGCTCGTCCCGCCGAAGCTCCGCCGCGTCAAAAACAGGCTATGCAGCTCCCTCGTTAAGACTTAACTCAAGGGCAGGCTCCCAAAGTCCCTTGCTCTTAATTGCTGATTTGAGGGCTGGCCCTGCGAAGCCCCCCTGCGCCGGATACCTGGGTTTCTCGACGGAACTCCCCGCTAAGCGTGTCCTTCCAGCCCCGCAAGGACGATTGCATTCGGGGCGTCGCCAAGATAACATATGGGCATGAGAATAGACGTGGATAGAGAAGACGATGGCCGCTGGATAGCCGAGATTCCTGAACTGCCCGGCGTCATGGTGTATGGCTCGACGCGAGACGTGGCAATCTCGAAGGCCAAGGCCCTCGCTCTGCGTGTCCTTGCCGATCGATTCGAACGTGGCGAAGAGATTCCCCGCGAATCCTGAATGCCCTTGAACAACGCGCAGATTGGGGGACCTATCTCTGCGTGGCAGAGACGGCCGAATCCGGTTGACCCGTCAATGCTGGGGTAGTATACTGCTGTTTGACGGGAGTACTGCTATGAGAGAAATATTTACTATCGGGCATTCCAACCACACGATTGAGCATTTTGTCAGCTTGCTCACCACCCACGGCATTTCGGCCGTAGCTGATGTCCGGTCGAGCCCCTATAGCGAATATTCGCCACAGTTCAATAAAGAGATCCTGGAGCAGAAGCTCCGAAATCTGAACATTGAATATGTCTTCCTCGGAAGGGAGCTGGGAGCCCGGCGCACGGAGGAAAGCTGCTATGTGGGCGGTCAGGCAAAGTATGGCACTATCAGGAACCTGCCTGCCTTCCGCAATGGCCTCCATCATGTGCTTGAGGGCATCGAACAGTACACCGTCGCACTCCTGTGTGCAGAAGCCGACCCGCTGGCGTGCCACCGGACCATTTTGGTCTGTCCTGAGTTGAAAGCACTTCGTCCCGATCTTAAGATCAACCACATCCTCGGAGATGGCAGCCTGGAATCCCACGAAGAGGCCGAACGAAGACTCATCAAGTTGCACAGGCTGCAGCCGGAGCTATTTGGAGAACTGACCTCCATGTCTGGTCTCATTGAAAGGGCGTACGATATGCAAGCAGAACGAATCGCGTACAAGAGAGAGCCGGCGGAAGTATGAAGATCTTCACGATCGGATTCACCAAAAAATCAGCGGAGGAATTCTTCACACGGCTCAGAGAGGCGGGAGTACGGCGAGTGGTGGACGTGCGTCTGAACAACACATCGCAGATCGCCGGTTTCGCCAAGGCTCGGGATCTGAAGTACTTCCTGAAAGCCGTTGCAGGAATCGACTACATACACCTTCATGAACTGGCGCCCACGCAGGACATCCTTGACGACTTCATAAAGGCAAAGGGCGCATGGAGTGAATACGAACGCAGATTCGTACAACTGATGGAGACGCGTCGGATCGCTGAGATGCTACCCGAGGAGCTTCTCGACGGCAGTTGTTTGCTGTGCAGTGAAGATACACCGGAGCATTGCCATCGCCGGCTCGTCGCAGAACATATACAGAAGCACTGGGCAAACGTGGAGATCGTTCACTTGTGAACCTCACCCAAATCATAGCTCTGGCCAACTCGTGGAAACACACGATGATGAAAAGGGCCGACAGAACTACTACGCTCGCTCGAATCATTGTTCTGGCCAACTCGTGGAAACACAGGGATTCGTGTCTTGCAGGCATAGAAATCAGTACAGGGAAATGGGTGCGTCCCGTGACGAATCTGGATGACGGGCGTGTTCGAAAGAGCGACATGAGAGTCGGCACCCACTGGCCGCAATTGCTCGACATCCTCGATATCCCCCTGGACACGACAGGTCCTGACTTTGGGTTCGAGAGTGAGAATAGAACAATCCTGCGCGGACAATGGCATCTGCATGGGCAGGCAGATGTGAAAGACGTATTGAAGTACGCAAGACGGCCACACCATGTCCTTCACAACGATCGAAAATATGTCACCATCGAGGAAATGAAACTGATACCCTTTGAGGATCGCATAACGCTCGAACTCATCCACGTTGACAACTTCGCCATTCTGGACACAAGAACAATGCCAAGTGTGAAGCACGAATGGAAGGGCGTCATCTCCTCTGGTAAACGCAGACTCGAGCTGAGGATCACCGACCCGGTCTTCTCTGAGAGACTGGATGGTGGGCATACGCCATCCAAGTCATGTCTGCTGACAATGAGTTTGGGAATGCCCTACCGCCCCCCCCCACTGGAAGGAAGATGAACAGCCAGTATGCTGGAAACTCATTGCCGGGGTCATTGAACTCTGAGTCAAGGCGGGATGCGGCAATCTCGACGGCCAATCGTTATGGCTTGCCGGGGTCATTCGGCTCGTGGAGGTTGGGATCTTCGGACTGGCCCGCGTCGCCTCGATCGCCCACACGGCGGTCATCGTAGAAACCACCCGTCTGCCCCGTTTGCTGCTCTTGCGTGTCGTTCTGCGATCCCACGGAGCCCCCCATGCCACCAAAGCCGCCCACCATCCCCCCATACTCTGCGGCAGGCATGGATTCCATTCCCCCATCGGCTGTGAAGGCTGTCACAGATTCTTGGGGGACCGACGCTTCCCTGCCCAGTGTGCCTGTCGGATTCGGGCGTGCAGCCGCCGGCTGGTCCCATTGTGTCTGAGCTTGCGGCTGGTTGTCGGGCAATCCGGGTTTCCTCTGGGAATCCATGAGTGAGCCGGTCGGATCACGAACCGGACTTGCCGCTATGGGTTGTGCGGGGGCGGATGCGACCGGCTCAGAGAAGGAGGGTTTTGTCATCTCGTGGTAGGTCACCACCGAGCCGGCCCCGATCACCGCAACGGCGGCGACCGCCACCGCTTTCGTCTTGACGACTGTCAGGACGCTCATCGCAACGGTGTGGAGTCCGGTGCCCGCCGCTCCCACGGCCGTCCCGCCGACGATGGCCATCTTGCCCAGTTCCGTCAGCAACGGCAGCGGCGCTGCCTGGACCCCGTTGTCGCCCAGCAGCAAGCTCAGCGCCCCGACGGCCAAGAGAATGCCGCGTTTGCGCAGCTTGACACGAAGCTGCTCGACCCCCGATCCAATCCGCCGGGAGATCGTCGCCTGGGAGGCGCCCTTCAGCAAGGCAATCTCCCGGGTCGTACGCCCTTGCAGAAAGTGCAGAATCAGGACATCCCGCAACTCGGGATCGAGCTCACGGAGACCCACGTCGACGTAAGGCGAGATATCCTTCCATTCCACCGGCTCGCAGGGCTGTTCTTCGTTGGCCGCATACTCCCTTTCCCGGTGCCGGCGCGAGGCATCACGCCGCATCTCATCGATGGCCTTGTGCGTCGCCACACGGTGCAGCCAGCCGGGCAGCGACCCCGTCACGTGGCCGGCGTCCTTGGTCAACTGCAGAAAGGTTTCTTGGGCAACATCCGACGCCCGATCGACATCCGCCAGGATTCGCAACGCCGCCCCATATACCAGCCCCGCATGGCGCCGGATGATCTCAGCGAACGCCTCGGCATCGCCGCTGCCGGTGAACCGCTGGAGCAGAACTGCTTCGGTTTGCGCCATAATCGTCTCTCTCGACCGTTGCACCGCGGCCTACAACGCCCACAGATATAATTATGGCGTCCTCCCAACCGAAATGATTCAAAAAAACCAACGGCCCAGCAAAAAGCTGATAGAAATATGTTGAGATTCCACTTGACGGTCTATCCCAAGATGCGTATGATAGATAATGAACTACTGAGTTGAAGTCACAATTGAAAAGTGAATAGCAAATAAGGGCCGGCGCGGCCAGTGACGCGGAGGCGGGTGGGATTCCTCGTCAACGCCACAACACGACAGTAACCTCAGGGAAGACCCAGGTCCTTTCCACCCGGTGTCTTCTGTTCTCTCTCCGTGGTTTCCGCGCCCTCCATGCCTCGGCGGTGAAGATTTGTGCGAAACAAACCCAATTTCGGGGATCTCGCCGGCCGGCAGTCGAGGACCTGCTGTGCAAAACAAAGCCAATTTGCACGCGGGCCGATGGGCGGCTAAGTGCCGCCTGGAACATGGGTTACGAGAGAATCGAGCGGATGATGCCTCTGCGAAAACAAAGCCAATTCTCCCGACGGCAGGTCTGGGGCCAGTGTTTGGGCCATTCTGCAGGTCAATCCCTGCAGGACCCTTGTGCCTCAAGATAGGTCCGCAGGATGGCCGAGACCATCTCGCTGACGGAGTAGTTGGCCCGGATATGCTCCTGGGCCGTGGTGGCCAGCCGGCGGGCGAAATCGTGCTCGTCGAGCAACTGCTTGAGGGCCTGCCGGATGCTCGGCTCGCTGTCCGGCTCGAAGACCACGGCGGTCTTGTTGGAGACAATCAGATCGTCCACCCCGCCCCGGCACGCCGCCACCGCCGTCCCGACCGCCATCGCCTCCAACAGGAACACGCTGAAGGTCTGCAGAGGCCGGGGCTGAACGAAGATATCGCCCGCCACCACGACGGATCGCCAGGGGTCCAGGACCGACACAATCGTCACGATGTCGGACAGGTTCAAGGAGACCAAGAGCTTGCGGATCTGATGCTCCGCCGGCCCCGTGCCCATGACGGCGACCATGAACTCGCGGCCGTCCGTCCGCAACGATCGGATCGCCTCAAAGAAATTCGCAAAATCCGAGACCCGGCGGAGGGGATGGGCCACGACGATACTCGGCAGCCGCGATGGGTTCGTGAAGCAGATGGTATCGGTCTCCACGAAGGTGCCGATGTTGATCTGGGCGATCCGGTCGGCAAATCGGGGCAGCGACTTGGCCACGCTCGCACGAATCGTCTCGGAGGGGACGATGATCTTGGCGCAGCGATGGGTCGAGATCGGCAGTTTGTGTACCCTCTTGACAAGGGAGTTGATCGCGAGCACGCAAGGCAGCTCCAGCAGCCGTGCCAATTGCCGGGTTAATCCCGCCCTGCTCTCGCACAGGCAGTGCAGGACCGAGGGCCGGAACTTCTCCAATTGTCCGGCCAGCCGCTCGATGCCAAAATGCCCCATCAGAGGCAAAGCGACCGGAGGATGGGTGAACACGGCCGCCGGCGCCGGGGTCACCGACTCGATGTTGTGCCCGGGCGGGCAGATCAGCGCCACCGGGATGGACTCATCCGCCAGTCCGACGAGCAGGTACCGGACGAAGGTCGTGTGCTCGGTGATGCTGCGCGAGGATAGGACCAGAGCCGGACGCAACGACTTTCGCATCAGCGCCGTATCCGAGTAGCTCTGTTGGCCCACGGAATCCTGTTGCATAATGCTCATTCAGATCAGAAAGGTCTGCGTGATCTGCTTGGTCAGCTCGGCCAGCAGGGCCTGCATCTTGGGATCGGATTGTTTCTCCTCGTCGATCTTGGCGCACGCGTGCATCACCGTCGTGTGGTCGCGGCCGCCGAGATGGCCGCCGATCTCTTCGAGGCTGTGCTTGGTCAAGAGACGGGCCAGGTACATGCAGATTTGACGCGGGACCGTGATACTCTGGCTGCGCCGCTTGCTCTGCAGATCGGTGAGGCGCACGTCGAAGTGCTTCGCGACGACCTCGATGATGTCCATGACGCTGATGTGGCGAGTCGCGAGCCGGATCTGCCCTTCCAGCGCCCTTTGGGCCAGTTCGATCGTGACCGGCTCGTGCGTCGTCGTGGCCAGTGCGTAGATGGTCGTCAAGGCCCCTTCCAGCTCCCGGATGTTGGCCTGCACCTGCTTGGCGATGTATTCCGAGATCTCGTCGGTAACCTGGAGGCCGCGCAGATGGGCCTTTTTCTGCACGATGGCCACCCGCGTCTCGTAGCTCGGCGGGTCGATCCGCGCAACCAAACCCCAGTTGAACCGGCTGACCAGCCGGTCTTCGAGCGAGGGGATTTCGGCCGGCGGGCTGTCGGCACTGAGGATGATCTGCCGGCCGTTGTTGTAGATTGCGTTGAATGTGTGGAAGAACTCCTCCTGGCTTTGCTCCCGCTCGCGCAGGAATTGTATGTCGTCGATGACGAGAGCATCCACCGTGCGGAACTGGCTATGGAAGCTGGAGATATTGCCCTGCTCGATGGCCCGGATGAAGCGGTTGACGAACTCCTCGCAACTGAGTAACTGGATGGAGGCCATGCCGGACCGGTGGCGGATCTCGTGGCAGACGGCGTGCAAAAGGTGCGTCTTGCCCAAACCGGCGTTGCCATAGAGGAAGAGTGGGTTGTACGTCGCCCCTAACGATTGGCTGACGGCGACGCAACTGGCGTGGGCCAGCCGATTGCTCGGCCCCACCACGAAGTTGTCGAACGTGTAATCGGCGTGCAGGGCCGGTCCCGGCAGCATCGCCTCAATCGGTCTCCGGGGGTCGCCGGTGCTGATGAGGAAGTCCACCGTGACCAAATGGCCCGTGATCTGCTGGGCGATCCGCGTGAAGTTGGCGCGACAGTTCTGATCCAGGAATCGAACGCTCGCTTCATCGGGACAGCCGATCCCAATGGAGCCGCCATCAAAGCGAACGACCCGAAGCTCGTCGAACCACCTGCGGGCATTGGTCGGATCCGATGCCCTGGCCCGTTCCACGATCTCGGCGAAGATGCTCTCCACTTCACGAGCGGACAACGCGGTCCTCCTTACACAGTTTCAGCCCACGCAGATGAGAAACAGTCGAGTGTGAGTATGTACCAAAACACGAGCGATTTGTCAAATCCTTGCATTTTCGCGAAATGCCGGTATCATCAGCAGCGACCGGAAGACGCGGCGCATCGTAGGCTGGCGGCATTAGACGGTGTTCGACCCTGAGCACAGGAAACGATATGGGAATATTCTCGAAGACAGCAGAATACTTGAAGGAACGGCTCGGCAAGACCCGGGACAAGATCAGCAGCTCGCTCTCGGCCGTGCTGAGCCTCGGCCGCAAGATCGACGACGAGCTGCTCAACGAGCTGGAGGAGACGCTGATCAGCGATGACATCGGCGTCGAGACCACCGAGAGACTGATTACGGAGCTCCGTGAGGCGTACCGCAGCCGCAAGATCTCCAAGTCCGAAGAAGTGATCCCGTTCCTGAAGGAGCAGATCAAGAACTATTGGCCCCCGGAGGATAGGCAACTACACACCGCCCCAAGCGGGCCGACGGTGATCCTCGTCGCCGGCGTCAACGGGACCGGCAAGACCACCAGCATCGCCAAGCTCGCCTATATCTTCAACCGCAACGGCAAGAAGGTGATCGTGGCGGCGTGCGACACATTCCGGGCCGCCGCGGTCGAGCAGTTGACCATCTGGGCCGACCGGATCGGCGTCCAGATCGTCAAGCATCAGGCCGGCAGCGATCCCGCCGCTGTCGCCTTCGATGCGTGCGAGGCTGCGCTGGCCCGAGGCACGGATATCCTGATCCTCGACACCGCCGGCCGGCTGCACACCAAGAAGGACCTGATGCTCCAACTGACGAAGATCCGCGACGTGGTCACAAAGAAGATGCCCGGGGCACCGCACGAGGTGCTGCTCGTCCTGGACGCCACAACCGGCCAAAACGCGATCTCGCAGGCCCAACTGTTCACGGAGGCCATCAATGTGACCGGCATCGTCTTGGCCAAACTCGACGGCACGGCTCGCGGCGGGATCGTCATCGCGATCAAAGAGAAACTCGACATCCCCGTCAAATTCGTCGGCCTGGGCGAAAAGCCCGAGGACATCGCCGAATTCGACCCGGCCAACTTCGTCGAGGCCCTCTTCGCACCGGCGAGCCAATCGAAGTGACTCGTTGATCCGAACATCATTGCAGGTCGCTCCGCCGCGACATAGCAGATGCGTGAAAGAACCAAGCGGAGTGCCCTGGGTGCCATGCTTACGCTCGCGTAGGCATGTGAAGAGTAAGGGGAGGCAACGCCATGAGGCTCTTGATCGGCAGACCACTCACATACTACTTGGCTTTCGCTCTGACCGTGCTGTGCGCCGGCCATGCTTTGGCTGAGACTGAGCACAAGGAGGGTCAGCACTTCCCACCCTTCATCTGGCCTTCGGAGCCACCGAAAGATTGTCCCTTTAAGCCGTCGAAAGACATCGTCGGCATCGCTTTCACGGGCGTCCATAGCGACTACCACGTGGCCGACACGTGGTATCCAAGCTGGGCCTCGGACGGGAACCTGTACTCGCCCTGGACGGACGGGTCCGCGCCCCGCGCCGACGGCACCCGTGAGAGTTCCAACAGCGGGACGGGCAAAGACGCCACGACGGGCCAGGCCGTCCTGATCGGCGATGACCCCCTCACTCTCAAGATCGTCAGCCTGGGTCTGTTCAAGGGCGACGCATCACCGTACAAGGGCCGCTATCCTTGCGGCAGTCTCGTGTACAACAACGTATGGTACTATGGCACCTACTGCCTGGCGCCCGAAGGCAAGACGGACTACGGCCCGGAGGTCTACAATTGGCCCTGGCTGGGACCGTTCGTGGGCTTCCGCTATTCGACGGATTTCGGCAAGACGTGGACCGACACGCCGCACACGCCGGCCAAGCCGCTCTTCGGCGAGACCGGCATGTGGGGCTACCCGGTAAAAATCGGATCGCCCCACTTCGTCGATTTCGGCTGGAACATGGAGCATTCCCCGGACGGTAAAGCCTATCTCGTCGCCCACGGCGCCCCGGAGCCAGACCCGAAGCCACGATTCGGCAACCTGAGCTGGATCAGCGGCGACCAGATCTACCTGCTCCGCGTCACGCCCGGCATCGCCAACATGAACGACGCCTCCAAGTACGAGTTCTACGCCGGCCGCGACACCCAGGGCAAGCCCGTCTGGACAAGCGACTTCGCCAAGATCCAGCCGCTGATCGACTGGAACAACAACTGCGGCTGTGTCACAGTCACCTACAACGCCCCGCTAAAGAAGTACCTCATGTGCGTCACCGACGGCTGGCCCACCTGTGCCAAGATGAGCTCCTACATCCTCGAAGCGAACGAGATCACCGGCCCCTGGCGGCTCGTGACCTACATGAAGGACTTCGGCGAGCAGGGCTACTTCCTGAACATCCCAACAAAGTTCATCAGCCCGGACGGCCGGACCGCCTGGCTCTGCTATTCCGGCAACTTCGCCAAAGACTGGCGCGGCACGGCAATGCAGGAAAAGCCCCCCGGCAGCCACTACGGCCTCGTCCTCCAGCAGATTCGGCTGCTTGATGAGAATACCCGCCAAAGATACGAGCGATAGGCGAGGCACACAGCACCAAAGGACGCAACCATGAGAAATGCTCACAGGATCGCTGAGATTCAAGTGTTGCTCGTAGTTCTATCGGCCGTCGGCATAGCAACGGAGACGCCGCTGCCTGAACCCAAGCCGGTGCCACGACTGCAAATCGTGCCGATGGCGTACGATCAGGCATCGTTTCAGCGGGATGGGGTGGAGATTACACGCTACCACTTCGGGGCGGGATTGCATCGGCCGTTCCTGTTCCCGGTGGTCGGGCCGGCGGGACACAGCCTCACGCGGATGGGGCATCCGCATGATCCCGAATCGCACAGTCATCACAATTCCGTCTGGATGTCGCACGTCGATGTCGGAGGCGTCGATTTCTGGAGCGACCGGGGCGGCGGGACGGTCCGCCACAAACGCATCGTCAAGTACGAAGACCAGGGCGAGAAGTCGTACCTTATCGCGGAGAATGAGTGGGTGGATAAGGACGCCAAGGTCCTGCTCAATGAGACCCGAACGGTGAGCGTCGTGTTGCTCGACGGCAAGGAGTGGCTGCTCGTGATCGACTCGACGTTTACGGCGAAGGACAAGCCCGTGACGCTGGGCAAGACGCCGTTCGGCTTCCTCAGCGTGCGGATGGCCAAGACCATCGGCGTCAACGACGGCGGCGGGCGGATTCGCAACTCCGAAGGCGGGGTAAATGAGAAAGAGGTCCTCTGGAAGCAGGCCCGCTGGGTGGACTACTCCGGGCCTATCGAAAATGGCAAAATCGAAGGCATTACACTCTTCGATCATCCCGGCAATCCCAATCACCCCTCGAGTTTCCACGTCCGCAACGACGGCTGGATGGGCGCATCGCTGAACCTGGAAGGGCCGCGGGAAATTCCGCCCGACAAGCCTCTGCACCTGCGTTACGGGCTCTATATCCATAATGAGATGAAATCCCCGGATGCAATCGAGGCAGTCT
>JAPLMX010000083.1 GCA_026386805.1 Phycisphaerae bacterium
CCGGTCCGACGATCCGCCGCCGCATTGCCCTGGACATGCAGCGTGAGGAGCAAGCCATCGGGCGTTCCAGCACGATCGCCACGCTTCACAGCGAGCGAAACGAAACCTTCACATCCAGGTAACTATGCTACAGTCTCGAAATCGACGACGATTTACACGAGGGAGAGGCTTGACATGCACATGATCTTGTCGACGTGCCATGGCAAGACATATGTCAATATCTCTGGGCGTGGTCGATTGCTTATAGGGCTCTGCGCCGGCGCGCTTCGCAAATCACGCCCAAGTCAGAGGGAAAGTGTCCATCCAAGCAATCCCGTGTCGGCTCGGCCGTGGGAACCTCCATGAATAGCATGCAACAGCACTCTGAGCCATCCACCATTCTACCGGGTCCGGATGGCGAATTCAGCCCCTGCCCAACAGTCATGACGGAAGAGGAGCTAATCCGGTTCCTCCGCATCCCGGAGATCAGCACGGCCAGGAACCACCGACACGTGGTCGAGAACCTCAAGCGCAAGCACAGCCTGCCCCGGATTCACCTCTGTGGAAAGACCGTGTATCTGACGGATTCCGTGAAGCAGTGGCTCCAACAGCATGTCACCTGTGGTCGATGAGCATCCCTTCTGGTACAATAGGGTTTGGACCAACCCAAGCCCTTGGCCAGCATCGGAAAGGAGATAGATATGAAAGAGCTGGTAAGGCTTAGGATGAGGCCCTCGCGTGATAGGAAGTCCTTTCGGTACATGCTTGACTATGCGGACCAGAGTGGGAAACGACATCAGTTGTCTCTGGGCCATGCAGACAAGCGCCAAGCCGAACGTCAAAGGTACGAGAAGGAATTGGAGCTGCGGGTGAATGTCACTGGGCCAGTATCGATGAAACTCACGGACTTCTTTCGCGACAGCCTTGCGCGCACGAAAGGACGGGTCCGAGCCACTACCCTCAAGGAGACGGCAAGATCGATGAACGATTTCATCGCGTCCGTGGGCGATATCGATGTGCAGGAAGTGCAGTACAGGCATGGCGAGCAGTTCATCCAGTACTGTTTGGGCCGGGGCATCTCGGCCGCCACGGTCACCAAGAAGGTGAAGCATTTGAAGAGGGTGTTCCAGCTTGCCGAAGATCGAGGGCAACTGGATCGGCACCCACTTCGCAAGCTCAAGCCACCCAAAGCCGCCAAACGGAAGATCCGTGTGTTCACGGCTGACGAATGCGACAGATTGTGCGCGGCCGCCCGGCAGTACGAGGAAAGAGGCCGTCCGGTCAAGTGGGAGCTTCTCATTCGTATGTGCCTGGGCACCGGCATGCGCCGTGGGGAACTCATGAACACGACGTGGCGGGACATCGACTTCGCGAACATGACCGTCGATGTCTCTCCGAAGATGGATCACGACGATACCTGGGAGTGGCACATTAAGGACACCGAACGGCGAACGCTTCCGTTGACCGCCGACTTGGTCAGACTGCTCGTCGAACACCAGATGTCTCAGCCAGAAGGTAACCCTTACGTGTTTGTCCCGATGGCTCGGTATGAGCACATCCAGGAGCTGCGCAGGGCGGCGCAGTGGACCGTGGAAAAAGGACGATCACCCCTGTCCAAGTTCTGTCATCACTTCAACAAGATCCGGCGGCTGGCCGGTATTGAAGCTGGCACCTTCCACGATCTGCGGCGAACCTGTCTGAGCAACTGGGTCACCCAAGGGCTGAGCCTTCACGAGGTCAAGGAACTGGCCGGACATGCCGGGATTGAGACCACTGAACGGTTCTACTTGGCCGTTCGAAAGGACGTGGTGGACCGCGCTCGGGCGGCTTCCGAGGCGTCACGCAAGGGCCAGTCTGTGGCGCGATTGTTGCGCGCGTCTTGTGAATCGGACGAGATTGGAAAAACACCGTGCGTAAGTGCTTTACAGACAGAGCCTTAGAAGGCAAGGTCCGAGAAGCGTACGCAGGGGGGTAGAGTTCAACCAGTCCGATTACCCCCCGATTGGCCACCTCGCCGCCGGATTCGTTGTCGCCCCTCTATCAACCTTCGGAAACTATGCCCGGTCAACAGCGTAGAAATTCCTGTCCCTTGCCAGGCAGTTGGTGAGTCTTGTCGCATCACTCCTCAGGATTTGGGCAACGGCGCCTCGGTCGGCGACACCGGCTGGCCATCTACCGTGTTCGGCTCCATCAACTCCACCCGAATGCCGCTCGGGTCATACAGGTTGAGAATGCGCCGACGGTTCTTGCCGATAATAGGCTCGAGAGGTTTTGGGTACTGCGAGCGATAAGGACTGCTCTCGAGCTTCGCCTGGGCCTTGGCCATGTCCGCCACTTCGAGGCAGAAGTGCGGAACCACTTTCGGGTCAAGCATGTATTCGACATAGCTGCCCGCCGGCGGCACGCGCATGTGAATCCACGACACCACGTCGCCCTTTGCGGAGCCGCGCCAGGTTTCCTTCAGGCCGAGAATGCCCCCGTAGAAATGATTCGCCGCCGCCACGTTCGTGACCACGACCCCGGCGTGGGTGATGAGTTCCGAGACGCGGGTGTCCGGCAGATCCCGGCCCCGGTCGCGGAGGGGCCACCCCTCCGGCAGATATTGCACAAACTCGATGATGTAACCGCCGGGATCCTGCACGGTGAAATTGAAGTTCTTCGTCTGCCCCATCGGGCAACGCGCCGGCACCCGGAATCCGTTCCTGGCCAATCGCGCCCGCATCGCCTCGGCATCCGCCACGCGAAAGGCAATCTGATACAGGGGATCACACCCGGGCTTGAGTTTGGCTGCGTCGAACACTTCGATCCACTGGTCGTCGCTCACCTTGAAGTTCACAAGCATCAGGGACCCATCGTCTGGATACTTCAAGCGGGACGACTCCGCGAACCCGAGAAAGTCGCGATAGAATGCAACCGACTGCTCAATGTCCTGGGCCTGCACCGCCACGTGCGAAATCTTAATCGCCTGCGCCGGTTCTTCGGCCGCAAGCGGAGGGACGATGGCGAGAAGTCCATACAGTAGCAGCATGGTGTGTTTCATGGTCCTGATCGTATCCCTTGGTTCCGGCTTTCCAATGGAATTCCAGACCGAAACCTGATGGTGGACGCGTGGCGGGTAAGGCCCGCCGGTGCCTGCAGCAGAGCGGTGAGGGTCAATAGTGCGTTTCATTTTATCCGGGACCTGCTGCATGAGCAAGGTGCTCAGGAACAGCGAATCCCCAGCTTCGGCCACGGGCGCAGGCCACGGTTCTATTTCAGCACACAGGCACGGGAACGTCAAGCCCAGACAGCAGAGACGGTTGGCGCCTTCGGGTCGAAGGGCTTGTATCAGATCGTTGGCGACCCTATAATCCTGCAGGCAGCGTTGCTGCAAGGGCAATCCATGAGCGGGTCGGAAAACACAAATGACGGCCCAGCCTCCGGACGCCATGTCAACGGCGAGCTACGGCACCGGTTATGCCGGTGATCTGCGGTCGCACGAGATGGAAACCATCGTGAATAGGAAAGAAACATGAGAACCAGAGTTCTGCCCATCGTCAGCATTGCCCTCCTGTCCTGGACCTGCGCCGGACAAGAAAGCCAGACGAAAGATGCAGGGAAAGCCGAAGCCGGCAAGGTCACGGCTCATTCCGGCGGTCTGCATGGATACATTGGCTTCAGTGCGACCCGTCCACCCGCGCGATCCGAGTACAGTGTGGGCATGGGTTTCTATTTCGCGGTCTGGCCGCTGATTGACCAGCCACTGGCCAACTTTCAGATCGGTCTGGCCGGCTCCTGGATCACTCCGGACAACTCCGATAACAAGGATAAGCCGCTCGCTCCGGAGGGTACGCTGGCCCGGAAGTGGCCGGAACGGGGGCCTACGTGGGAGAGCGTGTTCCAGACCGTGGAAGGCGGGCTGGGCTACTGGGCCGGCAACCACTTCCGCTACGGCCCACCGAAGTTCAGCATGAATGCCACGCCGCAATGTTATGACTACGAGGTCGGATCGCCGGGGTGGTCCTTCTTCTACAGCGACGAGGCTCTGCCGGACGATCGCTTGGGCATCGCCCAACTGAGCAACCGGCTGCTGATTCCTCCCGATGCGCTGCCGTTCCAGGGCAATCCCAACGGCCAGTTCCTGGGCTACACCTGGATGGCCTTGCCCTTCACGGACCCCACCACGGGAGACCCGCCCACCGGCGACCAAAGCTGGACCTGTTTCCTGTGTGCGGCCAACTTCAAGGGGCCGATCGCCTATTACATTCCGGAAACCTGGAGCAAAATCGGCAAGCTATTCACGTATCCCTTCATCTATAGGCGCGGGCTCGATGCCCGCCCGGGCAACATGGGCGGCGGCGCCATGGAGATCAACACCGTGCCGCGTTTCGATGCCCAAGACGCGCACGGGGTCGTCTATTCGAAGATTCCCAAGTTGCAGTTTCCAATGGACGGCCAAGGAAGAGCGCTGCTGGTGCAAGACGTGACCTACTACTCGAAGGCGGCCCTGTACGATGCCTTCAAGGCCTGGCGGAACGGCGGAACGGCTTGCTCCGGACGATTTGAC
This sequence comes from Phycisphaerae bacterium, assembly GCA_026386805.1. Taxonomy (GTDB): domain Bacteria; phylum Planctomycetota; class Phycisphaerae; order Sedimentisphaerales; family Anaerobacaceae; genus PLanc-01. The sequence continues at coordinate 4,526 of JAPLMX010000083.1, forward strand.
GAGAAGGGCGCCTGGAAGTCCAAGTTGACGACGCGGTCCACGCGCTACGACCAGGCCGGCAAGACCCTAACCGGTGTGGAGCGTGTCTTTGACACCAAAGTCTTCGAGGGCAACGTGTGGGGCCTGGAGTGGCTCAACAGCGACATCAGCCCCAAAGGTCTGTTCCCGCAGTATTTCAAACATGTCGGGGAGGAACGCGTCGCGGTAGCGGCCGCGGATGTGCCCGCGGAGACGCAGTTGCTGACACAGGAGTTCAAACGGGCGGGGCGGGGTGAGCCCTACACGTCACCGACCACCGGCGCTTGGAGCCGGCCCGGCCCGAAGAGCGGACCGTTCACGGTCAAGCTCGCCGACGGTTCCTTGGTGACGTATGCGTGGTACCGCTTTGTCGATCAGCCGTCCTTTCAGCAGTACGATTGGAGTGAGGAGAAGAAGGCGGCTTTGCAGGCCTTTGTGGAAAAAATCCATGCAAGCTGGCCGATTGACCGCGACTACATGGCGCCTCCCAGCCGCGGAACGCTGGTGACCCTCGATCCGGCCCTGCTCGTAACACCACCCGAGGGCCTGGAGGTCGGCTACGTACCTATCGTGACCCATCAGGAGGATGCCAACGAATCGTGAAACCTGCAGGATTGCGGTTGATGCGACACGGGGGTGCTGTCCAGAATGACCGTCCGAGAGTGCATCAGGATCGGGTTCCCCAGCGCGAAATATCACGTTTGGGGTCCCTCGGCAGCCCACTATTCAAGCCGGCTGATGATCCGGTTCCCGTCTGTGGCGCGTTGTAAAGGGGACTGACGATTCCTCGATTTCGTTGGTGCCCGCGAATTCCTATCACGTCAGACACCGATGAGTTCATACACCCAGCGGCGCCCTGATGCGAGCCTGTCTACTCGATCAGCAGCCAGGTGCAGCCGCGGGCTGAGATGGTCACAGGGACCGTGACGTTATACTGGCGGTCGAGCTTGTATCGCCTGGGCCTGCTTTCCTGCGCTCGGATTGTCGCGGTGGTGGTCAGGCCGGTATAGTACAGCGGTAGCTTTACTTCACGCTGGACCGGCTGATCCAGAGGATTGTAGATCATGGCCAAGCCCTTGGTCTTGAGTTGCGAATTGACGTGGAGGATGCAGTCGATGTCCCGGCCATCGGGTCGGCGGACATGGATGATGTCGGAATCGAGGATGGGTCGGTATCTCTTGTAGAAATCGACCCATTTCTTGACCGTGGCTTTCGTCTCGTCGCTATCGTAGAGGCGAGGGCCGCGGTAACAGGCTTGGACACCCGCACCAAAGTTCTGGGCGAGGTGGGCCTCATAGGCGTCGAGGTGCTCGCCAAGCGGCTCCAGTGTGGCGGCCGCTCCACCGCCGTGGTACTCGGTCAGCGGCACGAACATCCAGCCCGTGCTCGGCGTCTTCCACCAAGTGCCGTCGAAGATGTTCTGCCGGCCGAGGAGGATCTGCCGCTCGCGGGGCAGCGACCAGTTGACCTCGCGGTAGCCCATGGCTGACTTGGTCGAGCCGCTCAGGAAGTACCAGTCGGGGACATTCAGGTACACCCCCCGGCCGCAGCACCACTGGTAGAAATCGCGGATGACTTCCCACTGTCTCCATTGCGAGTCGCTCAGCCTCTTGTGCCCCGGGTGCGACGTGGAGGCACAGAGGTCGCCGGGATAGGACCCGTCGTTCTCAATGATGTCGATGCCCGTATGCTCCACGAAGGTCCTCAACCACTGGAAGTACTGCCGGCCCCACTCACTGCACAGGCAGGGCGAGTTGCCGAAAATGGCGCCGCCGGGCTTGCCGGTCTTGGGATTGATCACATCCTGCTCGTCGCTGATCCGACGGCTGGCTAAGAGCGAATAGCCCCCGAGCTCGATGCCCTTGCTGTGGGCATAGTCAACCAGCTCCTTGATCCTGCCCATGTACGCCGGATCGGTATTCTCCATATTGAACCCGCTGCCGAAGGTCATGATGACCATCTCGAACCCGACCTCGGCGCACTGATCGACGGCGAGCCGGACCGCATCCGGGTTGGCGCGCCGAACGTGCATGAGAATGGGGTTCTCCGTGACCCACGGCGCGATCGTGCGGTACATCCGCCGCACCGCGAGCCCCTGCCGCTCCCGCTCCGTGCTGTCGTGAACCAACTCGAACGTGCGGAAGGATACAAAGGCATTTCCCGGCTCGATAGACACGTCCGGCCCAAGCGGCGGTCTGGATTCCAGCAGTACGGGCGTGCGGCACAGGTAGTTGACCTGCGTCGTGTACTGCGGGTCCGGGACCCAATGCGTCGTTTGATTGGCCGTTTGCGGATCATCGCCATGGAAGGCATAGTCACTCTCAATGTGCAGGTTCGGCAGCTCCCAGTGGTTCGGCTCGTTGACCAGCGACTCGGATTCGACGGCCGCCAGAATCTCACTCGTGAACGCCTTGAGCCGGACCGCTTGAGCACCGCCATTGTGAATCTCCAGCCATTTGGCCAGCAGCGGGATTCCCTGATACATCTCGTAGCAGACCGTGACAACCACTCCCGGCAGCATCTCCTCCGGCGGCTCGAACCGCAGCTTGAGCGATGCCCCCGGCGGCGGCCAAGGCAGGCCCGCCGCGTAGCGCTTCCGGGCCCACGCAAAACGCGCCTTCGTCTCGCCTGTCTCATAGCCGGCAAACTGAAAGGCGTTCGGATCGCTGGTGAGCGTATCGATCCACTCGGGCCGCAGATAGGCATATTCGACCTGTCCCTGCAGACCGCCGATATCAAACCTTCGACCATCGATCTGGACAGTCGCCTCCGGTTTGACGCCCCGCAGGATCGACGCCCGCGTCATGAGATTGTCATAGGCAACCGTAGCGGCGTTCGGCCGCAGCCGGAACGTCCGGCGGATCAGCCCGTTACCCAGGACAAGGTCCCTGCCATCGGCGCTCCGTTCCACGGTCACGGGTTCCGTCACCGGCTGGACCAGCCAGTCGCCGCTACAGTTCTGGACAAAGGTCCAGGTTATGAGTGAGAACAGGATCGCGATGGCGCGTGCAGACATCCGTCCTCCAGACATTCCGGTCTCCTCTACATTCCCGCCAGCGCGGTCTTGGCGGCCCAATGATCGGGGCTGACTTGCAGGGCCAGGGAGAACTCCTGTCTGGCCTTGTCCTTTTCGCTTAGACCCAGTTGCCCCAAACCGGTCAAGTAGTGGGCGTCCGCCGTCTGGATGCGCTGCACGAGGGAGACATCGCCGCCAGCCGGCGCCGGATTGGCCGCCTTGGCGAGGGTCTGCGTGCCGGTGTCAACAAGCTGCTGGAATAGAGCCTTGGCACGGTCGACCTCACCGAGTCTCTGGAGGGCCAGAGCTTGATAGTAGACGGCGGCCTGAGCCACGCGGACGCCAGCGGCCGCGCCGCCCACAGAGCCTCGCCCGCTGAATTGGCCGGGCGGAACGCCGCCACCCCCTCCACGTCCACCACGCCCGCCACGCCCGGTTGCCGGCTGGGCAGATGAAGCCTCCGCGGCCTCGCGCCACGACTGGCGGGCCTTGTCGAGGTCGCCCAGCGCTTCGTAAGCGGTTCCGATCCAATAGGAGACCTCGCCTTTGCGAGCCGTGGTGTTGCCGCTGGACTCCTGGAGATTGGAGGGCGTCTGCAGGGCCGCCTGGTAGTCGGCCAGGGCATCATTGTACCGCCGAGCGGCGAAATGCTGATGGCCGCGAGAGAGATGGGCGTTCACCCAGGAGTCGCCCAGCGAGAACCTCCCCCCGCCTTCCCAGGCGCGGAAGAAACGCGACTTGATCAGTTGGATGGCCCTATCCGCTTTGCCGGCGAAAATGGCGAGATTGATTTCACGGGCGATCACCTCGTCGCGGTTGATGACTTGCTGGTGCGCTTCCATCAGGGCGAGGCGCTTTTCGGGAGCGACGCCGTTCTCTTCGTAGAGCCTATCAAGCTCATTGAAGACCATCGCGTTGCCGCCGAAGGAAGCAGCTTTTTCGAGGGCGGCCAAAGCCTTATCACGCTGGTTGCCCTGGCGGGTGTAGATGAGGGCGAGGTTGCGGTAGACGACGGGGAAATCGGCACCGAGAGAGGCTGATCTTTCCCAGAGGGCAACGGCGCGATCGGGTTGCCAGTCGTAGAGGAGGTTGCCGAGATAATAAGGAGCACGGGAGTCGCCCGGATTGGCGGCCATGGCTGCTTCCAGAACCGAGATCATCTCCATTTGGAAGGGGAAGACGTAATCTGTGGACGTCTGGGCGGCCCTCTGGAAATACTCGGCGGCTTGACCGGGCTGGTTGAGTTTCTGGGCGAAATAGCCCAGGTAGTAGAAGACCAGGGGTGAGACTTTGGACTTGTCGGCGGCGCCTTCGACGACCTGGGTGAGCAGCGTCGTGCCGTCCTGCCACAGGCCCGCGTTGAGATAGTCCGTGGCGGCTTCGAGGGCGGTGGCCGGGTGAGCGTTGCAGGAAATCCGGAGCTGCTGGAGGCTATCCGACGTTTTGCCGACCATCCACTGTTCGGCCATCGCGTGAACATCCAGAGGGTCGATCTTGCGAATGGCCGCGGCGGTGGCCAGCGCGGCGTCTGTTTGCCCCGTATGCCGCAGCAGCGCCGACTTGAGCGCCAATGCACGAATGTCCTCACTGTTGGCGTTCAGGGAGTTGTTGGTATAGGTAAGGGCTGTTCGGAAGTCGCCCCGGAGAGAGGCGATTTGGGCCATTTCGAAGTAGCCTGCGTTGCGCCAGGCTCCGGACCACGCGGACTTGGCGAACTGGTTGAAGGCATCTTCCGTTTTGCCTTGCGCCTTCAACGCCAGACCCAGGTAGTAGAAGGGCTCACCGTCCTTGGGCGAGGTGTAGCGATCGGTGGCGCGTTCGAGGGCTTTGCGGAGGTACTGCTCGGCCTCGGCGAAGCGACCGGCCTTGATCGCCTTGATGCCCAGGGCGGTGTTGACGCGGACATCGCCGGGGTCGCGGTTGAGGGCTTCCTGCCAGTACGGATCGCCCGTGGCATTGGGCGCGTGAAACTCCTCGATGCGCAGGCCGGCCAGATAGAGTTCTTCGTTCGTCTTCATCTGCTCCGCCGGCGGGAAGCTTGTCACGGGGACAGGCTTGTCTTCGGGTTGAAGCTTGACGGGAGAGTAAGCGACGAGCTCGCTGCCATCGACGGCGAGAGAGACGCGTAGGTCGTGCTCGTCCGCGCCGGCGGGGAAAGCCACCTCCCTGACATAGGGATTGCCGGGATTGATGGCGGTCGTTTCCTGAAGAAGGACCTGGTCCTTGAGCTTGAGACAGACGCGGGCGGCCGGGTGATCCGAGGTGGCGTGGAAACCGACCAGAATCTTGCCGTCCTTGACCTCGAGGTTGACCGCCGCATCGGTATTAGCGTTCTTGACGCCCCCAATGTCACGGAACGGGTACCAAAATTGGGTCCAACGGCGCGTCTCATGGGGCGTCATCCAACTGTAATCCGGCTGATTGTCGGAATAGGCGCCGACCATCAGCTCAATGTAGGGACCGTCGGAGTCGGTAAGAAGCGTATCCTGCAGGTGGCCATTGGGACTGTCGCCCCACGTGAAGAATTTCTTGCCCGAGACCACCGTGTGGTCCGCGATACTCATCGTGCCGGCGTTCTTGCCATGATCGTAACCGGCGGAGAAATCCTCAAGGCAGTTCCAGGCAAAGACGGAACGGCTGCCGGGGAGGTTCTTGTACCAGCTCAGATCGACGCCGTTGCTGATGGGCCAGGTCGTGAAATCTCGCTTGCCGTGGCCCGTCCCCCACTGGATGCTGGGGGGGAAGATGATTTGGTAGTCTTCATTCACGTGAACCGCGACGTTGGAGAAACAGAGCATCGAAGTGGGCACCGGCGTGCGATTGATCACGCGGAACGAGGCTTCCAGGTAGGACTTGCCGGGATGCAGCGTGATGCCGACGGTCCAGCGCATGCGGTCGCGCAGCTCGAGCTCGCCGACCCAGACGGTTTTGGAGCCATCGACCGATTCTTCGATGGTGGATTGAACGGGGAGAAAGGAGGTGGCGCGATGGTGATGAGGGACATCCCACTCGACGCCGCCGGAGATCCACGCGCCCAGGAGGCTGATCAGGGCCGGCTTGATGACATGCTGGCGGTAGAAGAAGTTGTAGCCGTTGGTCTTATCGATCGCCTCGAAGATCTTCCCGCCGCTTTCGGGCAGGAGGCCCACCTGGAGGTATTCGTTTTCGAGATAGACCATCTGGTAGGATCTGTCGGCTTTCTCCGTGGTAAGATTGTCGTACATGGGGTAGGGGTAAATACGCTGCTGTGCCCCTTGGGAGGCGCCGCCGAAGTAAAACTGCGGATTGGGGTCCGGTGGACCGATGAGGTAGGTGGGAATGGCGACTTGCTCTTGGCGGACCTGGACGGCGGATCGCCCATTTGTCACCTGGGGTTCACCCTTGGCATTCAGCGTGGTCTGCCCGAGCAGACCGCCGGCAAGTGCGAGGGTCAAGAGGACTGCGCTGAAAGACCGAGAGAAAAGAAGTTTCATAGATTTCTCCTTGGCAAAAGCACCCTGAATGATACCGAGTCTGGAATGAGCCGTGAACACAATTCGCCTCGTAGCTGTCCATTTGTGCGCGAGGAGAGATCCTGGCGGCCTTACGCGGCCGCTCCACGGTTGCAATGTCACCGGCGCGCAGGTACTCTGGTACTCCAAGTGCCTCGATCTACAGAGCCGTGTGATTGATCGAGAGAAAGGCGGCCTAATGCCTGCTTTCAATCGAACTGGAATGGAAGAAGACCGTGGGGAGTCAAATCAGATGACCGCACAAATCCCGAGAGCTCATGCCGAATCGAAAATGCACCCATCATCCCTTCTTGCTGCACTCTGCTTCTTCATGCTCGTGTGCCGCACCACCGGTGTGACTGCCGCTGATGATTGGCCCACCTATCGGCACGACGTGACACACAGCGGCGTAAGTCCCGAAAACCTGCGTGGCAATCTGTCGCTTCAGTGGGCCTACATCCCGATGCACCCGCCGAAGCCTGCGTGGCCCGCCCCTTCGGAGGAAATGCCACGCATGCACACCGACGATGCCTTTCACGTCGCCTTGGCGGAGGGCCGCGTTTTCTTTGGCTCTTCTGTGACCAACGAGGTCTCTGCGATTGATGCCACCTCAGGCGATATATCCTGGAGCTTCTTCACGGAAGGCCCCGTCCGTTTTGCCCCCACCGTATACAACGGCCGGGTGTATGCAGGCTCCGATGACGGCTATGTCTATTGTCTGAAGGCAGGCGACGGAACTCTGGCCTGGAAGTACCGGCCCGGCCCGAGCGAGGAGAAGGTTATCGGCAACGAGCGATTGATTTCGCTCTGGCCGATTCGCACCAGCGTAGTGGTGGACCAAGGCGTCGTTTGCTGTGGCGCCGGCGTGTTTCCTTACGAAGGGATCTACATCTGTGCCCTGAACGCGGATACTGGGTCCGTCCTCTGGAAAAACGATACCATTGGCGACCGGGCTCACGAGCTTAGCTTTGGGGGCCTGTCGCCGCACGGTTATCTGTTGGCCTCCCCAGACATCCTCTACGTTCCTGCCGGTCGCGCCATGCCCGCCGCCTTCAGCCGACAGACGGGGGAGTTCCTGTTCTGGGCTTCTCCCGGAGGCAAGCAAGGCGGCACATGGTCCCTGTTGAACGATAACCAGCTCATTGCCGGCGTAGACAGCTCCGGAACCCCTCACAAAGTCGCCTACGACGCCCAGACAGGGGCGAACAAGGGAGACGTATTCGCCTGGTTTCCCGGGCTGGACATGGTGATCCGAAACAATAGGGCCTATGTCCTCACACCCACCGGCGTTTATGCCATCGATCGTGGCAAACATGCCGAGGCCGTGCGAAAGGCCGCCGCCTCGACAAAGGAACGCGAAGCGATGGGGAAAGAGCTGACCCAACTCCGAGAGAATCTCAAGAAGGCACAGGCCCAGGAACAGGCGAAGATCCGCACGAGAATCGACGAGATTGCCCGTCTCACCGGCACCTATATCGCCGAGGAGAAGCGCTTGCAGAATTCCTGCGTGGCATGGCATTGGCCTGCTGGACAGTGCAGTTCCCTGATTCTGGCCGGCGACACTCTTTTCGTCGGCGGCTCGAAACAAGTCTTCGGCGTGGAGGTGCAGTCCGGGCGGAAAACATGGCAGGCACGTGTCACGGGAAACGCCCTTGGCCTGGCAGCCGGCAATGGCTGCTTGATCGTCAGCACCGATGACGGCAGGATCTGTAGCTTTGCCGATGCCAAGAGTCCCTCATCGCCGAAGGAAACAAGGATCGTGCGCGATCCCAATGCCTTCAATGGCAATCCTCAGAGACAGTTGTACCGCGAGGCGGCCCGCCGGATCGTTGAAGAGAGTAAGGTGACAAAGGGATATTGTCTCGTTCTCGACTGCAATACGGGCCAACTCGCCTATGAGCTGACGCAGATCACCGACCTCAAGATCGTCGGGCTCGAGAAAGACCCCCGCAGACTCCAGATCGCCCGGGACAAGTTGCGATCGGCGGGCCTGTTGGGCTCCCGCGTGGTTGTTGAGCCCTGGGACATCACGTCTCTACCGCCCTACTTCGCCAATCTCATCGTTTCCGACGAGCTATTGACCACCGGGGCTGTCAACGTGACACGGGAGCAGTTGGAGCGTGTCCTCAGGCCGGCCGGTGGGATCGTTGTCGCGGGCATGCCGGGCGAGGGGGGCGATCTGCAATGGCGCACCTTCAAACGCCCCAAACTCGAACAGGCTGGGAGCTGGACACAGGAGTATGGGAATCCTCAGAACACGGCCTGCTCCTCGGACCAGTTGACCAAGGGCCCGCTGGGAGTCCTATGGTTCGGCGAGCCGGGACCATTGTCGATGGTGGAAAGGCATGCCAAAGCCCAGAGCCCCGTTTCCATGGACGGCCGGTTGTTCATTCAAGGAGAAGAGCTGATCCTGGCGCTCGATGCCTACAATGGGACGCCGTTGTGGCAGCGCCGGATCCCCGGCGCCGTGCGGCCCCGTGTGGATGTGGATGGAGGAAATCTGGCTTTGACCGAACAGGCTCTCTACGTGGCGGCCTACGACCGATGCCTGCGCCTGGACCCTGCGACCGGCGCTACGGTTCACCTCTATAATCTGCCGGACGTCGGCGGCAACAGCTACCGCTGGGGCTGCGTCTCGACGGATCGCAATATCCTGTTCGGCATTCGGGCGGAGCCGATGAAGCAGCCCTATGGAGCGGACCTCAGGGCCCGGCACGCCGAGCCGAATGATAGCATCCGCTGGGCCTACACCCAATCGGGCGCCAAGTGGTCCCCGATGACCAACTACCCGGCGGGAGAGAACTATAGCCTGGACAAAGGCTCGGTGACCGACCGGATAATGGCCGGCGACATGGTCTTCGCCCTCAACCCCGATACCGGGGCGGTCTTGTGGACACATCCAGGAAAGCGCGTCGCCAATGTGACGATGTCTATCGGCGACGGGAAGGTCTTCTTTGCGGAGAGCAGCGTCACGGAGGGACTGACAAACCAGGCGTTGGACGAGCGGCGAGAGCTCATACGCAGGGGTCTCTACGAAGAGACGGCAAGCATGAAGAAGGCCGAGAAATACGCACCGTCGGACATCAGGCTTGTGCTGGCCCTCGACGCCACCAGCGGCAAGAAGCTCTGGGAACGACCCGTGGACTTCACCGGCTGCTGTGGGGATGCCATGGGCTCCGCTTATCAGAATGACGTGCTGCTGTTCTTCGGTTGCGTCGGCAACCACGATGCCTACCGTTTCCAGGAAAACCAACTCACATACCGGCGCATCGTGGCTCTGTCGGCTTCCACGGGCGAGATCCTGTGGTCGCGTCCCATCAACTATCGCACGCGGCCGGTGGTCATCGGCGAGAAGATCATCATTGAGCCCCGAGCGTGCGATCTGCGTACGGGTAAGATCCAGATGCGGCTCGATCCGATCACAGCCAAGCAGGTCCCCTGGGAGTTCCTGCGGCCGGGGCACACGTGTGCGATTACCAGTGCCTCCCCGAACACCCTGTTCTATCGCTCTTCCTGCGTAGCCATGTACGACCTCGACCGGGATGCGGGGGTAGCGCTCTTTGGAGGCATCCGCCCCGGCTGCTGGATCAACATGATCCCGGCCAATGGTCTCGTGCTCATCCCGGAAGCCAGTGTGGGCTGTACCTGTTCTTACCCCCTCCGTGGCTCCTTTGCATTGGTGAACAAGCCGGACAGGGCTCAGCCTTGGACGGTCTTCATCAACCACACGGAGATTAAGCAGAGAGAGCAGGCGGTGCCCAGCCCCTACGACAAGCCCGTGAAGCATCTGGCCGTGAATTTCGGTGCGCCGGCAGACATGAAAGACGAAAACGGCACGTTGTGGCTGGCCTATCCTAATCCCAAGACGGTATACAGTCAGAACCACTTCGCCAACTACGGCATCAAGTTCAATCTGAGCGAGGTGATCTTGAAGGACATGGGGTATTTCTGCCGCGACTTCAAAGGCATCAGGATCGAAGGAACGAAGACGCCCTGGCTCTTCACGTCCGGCTGCCTGGGATTGGTCCGCTGTGAAATCCCTGTGCGGGACAAGGAATCGAACCGCGAAGTGGGCGTTTACACGGTCCGGCTCGGATTCCGGACCACTGGTGACGACAAACCGGGCCAACGGGTCTGCGACATCAAGCTGCAAGGCCGTATCGTATCCAAGGACTTCGATATCACGAGCATCTCCGCGGGAGCTGACAAGGCCGTAATCCAGGAATTCAAAGACATCGCTATCGACGGGGACCTCCTCTTGGAATTCGTTCCCAAAACGACGGACCCAGACAAAACGCAGGCCCCGCTCATCAGCTTTGTGGAGATCCTCCAGCAAAATGAGGGGCACGCGTCATGAAAATAAGCCGCTGGATCTCAACTCGAAGTGTGTTTTTGGTGACAGGTGCACTGAGCATCATCCTGGTCACCAGTTGCGCCAAGAAACCCGCTTCAAAGCAACCGGAGGAACTCGTCGTTCTGTGTGGAAACTCCTTCGTTCAGCCTGTAGAGCAGCTTTGCTCCGAGTTCCGTGCGAAAACGGGCATCGCTATGACCAGCACGGTGGCCGGCAGCGAAGACTTCCTGCCTCTGGTCAAGACCGGCCGGAAAGGAGACATCCTCATCACCCACGATCCATATCTGGACTATGTCCGCGACGCCAACGCGCTGGCCGACCATGTGCAGGTCGGCTTCGTCGCGCCGGTGCTGGCCGTCCAACCCGGCAATCCGAAAGGCATCAGGAGTATCCAAGACCTTGCTCAGCCCGGCCTGAGAGTCGCGCTGACCGATCCCCAGTACTCCACGTGCGGGGAGATGGTCTTGACGCTGCTCACGAAGAAGGGGATCAAGGATGCCGTCATGGCCAATGTCGGAAACCGTTTGACCAAGGGCCACAGTGCTCTGGGGACCTTCCTGAAAACACAGGTGGTCGATGCCGCGATCCTGTGGAATGGTGTGGCCCACACCTTCAAGGACAGTTTAGAGATCGTCAAGATCCCCTATGAGTACGACCAGGAGACTCGAGTGCACATCATTGCCTTGAGCTACTCGAAGCGTCCCGACGCCCTCAAGAAGTTCATGGAATTTGCCCGCAGCAGAGGTCCGGAGGTCTTTGCCGCCTACGGCTATGTCAAATAGTGAGGTTCAGAGGTCAGGATGAGAACAGCCATTCTGGTGGCAGCGTTGGCAACCGTGGTGCTTCTGGTCGGCTGTGATGCAAAAGAGCCGCCAACCGATGGAAGCGGGTCACAGCCTGCCGAGCTGCTCCTGTTTTGCGGTGCAGGATTGCGTCCTGTGGCGGAGGAGCTGATCAGCGTGTTCGCATCCACGCACAATGTCAAGATCGTGGCGGACTACGCCGGCAGCGAAGTGCTGCTCGCCAAGATGAGACTGGTTCGCAAAGGCGATCTCTATATGCCCGGCGACCGGTACTACGTCGACCAGGCCGTCCAAGCGAAGATGGTTCTTTCCCAGACACCCGTGTGCTACTTCGTGCCCACGATCCTGGTACAAAAGGGCAACCCCAAGAAGATCCAAAACCTGCGCGATCTGACCCGCCCAGGTCTCAAGATCGGTTTCGGTGATCCCCAGGCCTGCGCGATCGGGAGAGAGACCCGACAGCTCCTGGACAAGAACCACATTTCCTGGCAAGACATCGAGAAGAACGTGGCTTTTCAATCCCTGACCGTCAACGAGCTGGGATTGCAGATCCAGGCCAAGGCCCTCGACGCCGTCATCGTCTGGGATGCCATCGCCAAATACTACCAGGACAACGGCACGGAGATCGCGATTCCCACACAGATGAATGTCGTCTCCACGGTGGATATTGCTGTCCTGAGCTTTACGTCAAACCGCTCCCTCGCAGAGCAGTTTGCTCAGTTCGCCGCCTCGGAGCAAGGCAGGGCTATTCTCCTGAAGCATCATTACACTGTCGCACGGCCTAACTGACCTTTGCGACATGACGTCGGGAAAGAAGTCACGCTTGATGAACACAGATCCCAACCGACCCGTAGCCAGCATACGCGACCGGCTGTTCGCCGCGGCCGCCTTTCTTTTTGTCTCCCTTTTCCTCCTCTTCGTGCTGGGATTGATCCTCGGCGACATCTGCTACATCAATCGCAAAGCGGTGGCGGCGGTCCTGACGTCCGGCTTCATTCGTCACGCCTTGTGGATGAGCATCTGGACCAGCGTGACCACCACAATGATCGCTCTTCTTTTTGCGGTGCCCATGGGCTACGCCCTGAGCCGTTTCCCGTTCCCGGGCCGCTTCATCGCGGACACCATCGTCGATCTGCCCATCGTCTTTCCGCCGCTCGTGGCGGGACTGACCCTGCTGGTCTTCTTCTCGCAAACCGCCATAGGCCGATGGATCCAGGAAGACCTCGGCCTCGAATTTGTCTTCCAGCCCAAGGGCATCGTTCTTTGTCAATTCCTCACCGCCGCCAGCTTCGCCATCCGCTCGGCCAAAACCGCTTTTGACGACGTGGACCGACGGTACGAGAACGTGGCGCTAACCCTCGGGTGCACCCGTTGCGGGAGCTTCTTGCGGGTATCCCTGCCCCTGGCGCGCAACGGGATCATTGCCGGTGGCATCCTGACTTGGGCCCGGGCGTTCGGCCTGTTCGGCCCCCTGATGATTTTCGTCGGTTCCTTCCGGGGCAGGACCGAGGTGCTCAGCACGACCATTTTCCTGGAACAGTCCGTGGGTAACCTGGAGGTAGCCTTGGCTATCGCCCTACTGCTCATCTTCATTGCCTTGGTGGCGCTTACGGCCATCCGCTTGGTCGGCGGTTCCGCCCTGGTGAAGCTATGATCTGCACGGAAGAGCTCACCTTTCGCGTCGGCACGTTCCAACTGGACCACCTGACGATCGACATCCCCACCGGCAAGTACTTCGTGCTGCTGGGGCCCCCGGGGGCAGGAAAAAGCATATTCCTCGAATGCTTGTGCGGCCTGAGACGAGTGGACAGCGGCCGCGTATTCATCAGTGGACAAGACGTCACATGCACGGAACCACGTCTCCGCGGAGTCGGGTACGTACCGCAGGATTATGCCCTGTTCCCTCATCTGTCCGTCGCTCAAAACATCACGTTTGGCTTGCGATTGAGGCGATGTGAACACCAGCAACTGATGTCCCGAATCCAGGACATGACACAACTGCTCGGAATCCAGCACTTGCTTCCCCGCCGAATCGCCGGTCTCAGCGGGGGCGAGCAACAACGGGTGGCCCTGGCCCGAGCCCTTGTTCTGCAGCCCAGGATCCTGCTGCTGGATGAACCCGTCTGCGCTCTCGACGAGGCGATGCGGCAGGAGGTGTGCGTCCAGCTCTTACGCGTCCAGCAACAATTGCAGTTGACGGTCGTGCACGTCAGTCACAACCTGGAGGAGGCCTTCTCGGTAGCAGATCTGGCCGCCATCCTCCATGAAGGCCGGTTTCAACAGATTGGGCCCATAGATGAGCTGCTGCGGAGGCCGAACTCCGAGTTCGTAGCGCGTTTTGTCCGCACCGAGAACATCTTCTCGGGCCACGCGCGGGCCACGATGGCGGAGTCAACACGGACACGGATCGAGCTCGGCCACACGGCGGTGGATGTCCCAGGTCAGCACACGGGCAACGTCAAGTTCGCGATTCGTCCCGACCAAATCCTTCTGTTGCCGGAGGGAGGACAAGCCAGCGACAGCCGCAATTGTTTTGAATTGCAACTGGCTGGCTGGCGTGACTGTGGCGCCTACATTCGGCTGGAGCTGACAGGTCCGATCAATCTCGTCGCCCACACGACCCCCGCCGCCTTCTCGCCATTGAGACACTGCTCCCGCCTGACTGCCGTCCTCCCCCTTGAAAGTATCCACGTCTTGTCCTGACGCGACGTTCTCAGGCCAACCGTCCCTCGCGCAGGTCGATGGTCCGCGTGGCGAATCCTTGGGCCGCGAGACCGTGGGTCGCCATGATGATGGTGCCGCCGTCTCTCTGAAAACTCTGAAGATGCCGGAGGACACCCTCGGCGTTCTGGGAATCCAGATTCCCCGTGGGCTCGTCGGCAAGGATCAGCTTCGGCCGGTTCAACAAGGCCCGGGCAATCGCGGTTCGCTGTTTCTCGCCGGCGCTCAGCTCCGATGGCCTATGCCCGATCCGATGCCCCAGGCCAAGCCGTTGCAGGGATTCTTCTGCACGAGCTCTTCCGTCCCCACTGCGGGCGACCGCCCCGGCCAGAAGGACGTTCTCGAGCACGTTCAGATACGGCACCAAATGAAACATCTGAAAGACGAAACCGATATTCCGGGCCCGGAACTTGGCGCGCGCCGCGCCGGTCATTTGGTAGAGGTCGCGGTCCTCGAATTGCACGGTGCCCCGGCTCGGGCGCAGCATGGCGGCGATCATCATCAGGAGTGTCGTCTTGCCGCTGCCGCTCGGACCACAGACCGCGATGAACTCGCCCTGGTCGATGCGCAGGCTCACCCCGTCCAGGGCCTTCACCTCGCCCGCCCGCGTCCGGTACGTCTTGGCCAAATCCTGGAGGATCAGCATGATTACTCCTCCCTCAGAGTCGTGGCGGGATCGTAAGTGACGGCGATTACGGTTGGGACGAGACTGGCCGCCATTGCGAACAAGGGCGCCAGGATGCAGGCCAGAACAAAAAGGGAGGACTCCGGCCGCAGCATCGCCTGGGCCGTGATCTCGAAGACGCGGGGACCGAACCGCAAGCCCAGCTCCGTGCCCAACAGAAAACCGGCGGCCGCGCCGAACAGCCCGACCAGCAGGGCTTTGCCGAGAAACAGGAGCATCACCTGGACCGTGTCATATCCCAAAGCCCGCAACAAGCCGATCTCCGGCCGGCGGTCCCGCACGTTCATGATGGCCAGCACCCCGATCCACACGCCGCAGGCCATGATGACAAACGGCAGCATCACGGCAAACACATTGCGGATCATCTGCCTCTGTTTGGCCCGAGCATTGGCCAGGGACTTGACCTGAAGAACCTGCGTCTCCGGCAAAATCGAGCCGATCTCCTTCCTCAGAGTCGTTACGGGATCGCCCTTCTCAAAGCACAGGCAATCGACGGCCTTGATCTGGGTAATCCGGCCGGGCAGCCCCAGGATCTCCTGAGCATCCCGCAGACTGCATTGAATTCGCATGTCATCCAGGCCGCCGGCCTCGGCCAGACATCGCTCCACCCGGAGCGCTTTGCCGTTCACGTCGACGGTGTCGCCCTTCTGGACTGCCAGCACCTCGGCGATGTGGTGTCCAACATAGGCCGTCCCCGGCTCGACGCGGAACGTCATCGCTTGCTTCTGCTGTCCCGGTGGGCACACTTCCGGGGCCAGACCCGTGAGGATCACCTCCACGCCACGCCATTTCATCTTCCTTTCCAGCGTCGCCAGAAGATGGTTGTAGGAGATGCTGTTCTGAGCGGCGAGCTTCCCCACATACGCCTCGGGCATCGTCTTGTCGGCAAGGCCGGTCATCAGAAAGACGCCGACGTCCGCGTCCTTGGCGATCACGTGAAGGTTGTAGCCCATGGACAGCATCAGGCGGGCGGTCTCTCTCTCGGACGCTTTGGACGCCGTGAAGAACGCCACGAGGAAGGCAACGGCGGTCGTCGCGGCCAGCACCGCCAGCAGGAAGTTGACCTTCCGGTGCCAGATCTCTTTGAAGATCATTCGAATAATGAGCATACTACCCCAGATCGCTCTGTTGACTTGGGACTGCGACGCCCGACCGCGTCATGGCTTTCTCGCCCGTAAGACAATCACGAAAGACATCACGCCCGCGAGTACCACCACGCCGGCAAGCGAGCCGACGAGGACCTGCCCCACAATCCTGGAGGACACAGGACGAACGGCCGAGAACGGCGCGGTCTTCTGTCCTCCGCCTTCCCCGGCGTCACCGCCCACCTGGACTTCGCGGTAATCGAAGGGCACGCTCGAATAGTCGGACCCGCCCGTACCACGACGAACGATGGAAACCATCTCCATCTTGGTCATGGGATTCTCCGGATCGAAGCCGACGCTCTGCACCACTTTCTGCTGGAGCGCCTCGTCCCAGCGGGCGGGCAGCATCGTCCCCTGCAGCCACCGGTGGTCGAGGCTGCACTCGCAGTCCGCCCCCACAACGGAGAGAAGCTGCGTCAAGTTGTCTGAGGTCAGGGTCTCCCCCTCGAACAACGGTCCGATCCATCGGCCCCGTCCGTAAAAGACCGCCACGTGCGGCTGATTGACGTCCTCGGCTTTGAGCCGGAGGGTCCAGAGCAGCATCTGCTCGCGAGCCAACGACTTGTGATCGAGCACGACAAGCTCGGGTGGCTTGCTGATGGGTTTGGGCAAAGACTCCAATTGCTCGCCGATCTGGCGGATGGCGGCTGAAACGGTCTGGCGGGCCGCCCCATTGCGTTGCGGATCGGGTCCTTCGATCAGGAGCACCACGCCGTAGCTGTCTGCGGACCTCTCCAAAATCTGCCGCCGCGTCGGGGAATCAAGAATGCTCTGCACAGCGGTGGGGACCGCCTCGGCCAACGACGCCGCCTTCTCGGACAGAGCCACAGGCATCGACGGGCCATCGGGAGAGACGAGAACGACGGCAGGAAAGTGGCTGATTCCATGAGCCCTGGCAGACTCCATAGCCGGCTGATTCGCATCCGCACCGGCCATGACCGGCTCGAATCGGATGTTCGTCTCCGCCAACGCAAGAGCCATCGCCTCGTTCAGGCCGGAGACCCCGCTCGCAGGGACGTTCTCGGGGAGATACACCACAAGCCGGTACGCCTCGATGCCTGCATCGACGAAGCCAACCTCACGGACGTTGTATTGGCAGGCTCGCGCCGGACAGGTTCCGATGGCAAGACAACACGCGGCAACGGCGACGCGCCACTTGAGTTTGATCATGTTACAGTGCTCCCAGCGACCGGCCAAAGCAAAGGACCTTACCATCTGTAAGAGTCACGACCGCCCTGCCGGCCTCATCTACCGCCAAGCCCCACGGACCAGGCGGTTTCGGCAGCGGCTGCTTCCACAGGACGGTCCCATCCGTCGATTTCAAAGCGACCAACTCTGCGTCGGTGGCCAGCAGGACCGCATTCCCGCAGACAGCCATGGCACTGGCTTTTTTGAATTCCGCGGACCACGCGGGCTTGGTCGAGGGGGCGATCTGACCCCAATTCACCTGGTACCGGTTGCCCGGATTCGCCATCTGGCGGGCGAACGCCTCATGGTCGAAGTTCCGGAACCCCATCACTTTGTGTGCTCGCGCATCGGACGCCCACGCCACGGACCGATCGCCCGTAGAGGCCAGGAAGACTCGATTGAACACGGTGGCGTCGTAGACGTCATAGGCCGGATGGCTGTAGAACGGCTTGCCGCAGGCAACCACCTGGCCGCCCAGCAGCGACAACTCCCAGCCGCGCGGGGCATGCGAGGAGCATTCCGCCAATGGGGCGCCATCATTCAGGCATCTTCCCGTCACCGCGTCGTAGACCGCCGGCGAAACGGATGTCCCGCCCGCTAGGTAGAGCTTGCCGTCATGCAACAGCAGGTGGCCCTGGACACTCACACCGGTGCGGGCCTCCGGATCGAGATGGCCCGACGTGCTGTTATGCCATTTGACCTGTCCGGTCCGCGCATCGAGCGCGTAGACGTAGGTGCCGTCGTAGTTCGCAATCCCGGCGGCGAAGTAGGCCGTGCCCTTGTCCACGAGCACGCCGGTAGCCACGGGCCACGTGGACATCAGCGTACCATACACGGGGATTGTGCGCTGAGCCGGTGCGGCCCGGAACCGCCAGAGCGAGCGACCCGTGGCGGCTTCATAGGCATACACCCAGCCGTCGCCCGAGCCAACGAAGGCGCGTCCCTCCCAGATCGTCGGCGGCATGCGAATAGCGCCGCCTGTGTAGGCTTTCCAGCGAACCGCTCCCGTCGTCGCATCGATGGCACGCACCACGCCATCCGCGCCGGCGACAAACACCAGTCCTCCGGCCGCCACAGGGCAAGTCATGCACGGCAGGCCCGGCGCCGTCGCTATCCGAGGATCGAATTGCCACAGCAACTGCGATTTCTCAGCAACGTTCGCCGATGTGGTAGCGCTGCAGGCGTTGTCCGCCCGAAAGGCAGGCCAATCCCCAGGCAGAGCCGGCAGATCGGCAACGTTCGCTCCCGGAGCGTCGCCCGTTTCGATCCGCTCCGACGGTAGGACTTCCGGGGTGAAATTGAAGTCGCCCGCGGGGCCGAGACAGGTCGTCCCGTACAGCGTCAACTGGCAATCGCACACCGAGGGCCACCAATAGAGAAGCCCATTGGCGACGGTAACGCCCTCGTGACAGACCGGCCGCATGGGAGAAATCCACTGCGGACGCAGCGACGCCATGTCCAGCCGGACGGAGCCGTCCTCGGCCCGGAAGAAGATCGCGTCCGCCGAACCGGTTGGGCGCGTGCAAGCACGACGCGGCTTCGCGATCTCCGCCAGCACTTTGCCGGTCAGCGGATCGAACTTGACACTCGGATGGTTGTCGATTTGGCCGCTGATCCCGTAGAGTCCATCGTCGCGCAGGACAAGCTGGAAGTTGCTGTAGGCGTTCTCCCAGAGAATGCTTCCATCCTGGGTCGAGGCCGCCAGAAGCTTCCCGATGGGCGGCCCGGCGAAGTACAGGGCCTTGTCGCTGCACTTGAGATAGCACGTGGTCCGCCAATTCGTCCGCCAGTCTTGCCGATCCTGGTATTTGCCAAGCGACGCAAACAACTCCGGAGCGTTCTCCTGGGTCTTGCGCCAGATTTCACTGCCGGTCTTCGTGTCGAGACAGGCGAGATAGCTGCCGAACTGGAAGAAGTACAGTCGTCCGCCCTTCATGCAGATGGCCCGACCGTCAATCGGCTCCTGCTCGCGGTGGCTCCAGAGGACTTTCTTCGTTTCGGGGTCGATGGCCAGGAGGTTGTGGCCGTATCCCCACGGATTCTCAGGCTCGTTCCAGCCCTCGGAAATGGGCGACCAGGGCCAGCCGTGCTTATCGAGCTTCCACCGCTTGGTGGAGTCCCGTTGCTCCTGCTCGCCGATCATGGCGTAGAGGACCCCATCCTCAAGAGCCATCCACTTCCAAAACGTGCCGCCGGCTTCGCTGACCGGCGGGATGATTTCATCCAGAAGCTTGCCGGTAGCGGTGTCGATGACCTTGCACGACTTGTCGTCACCCAGGTACAGCTTCGTCGGCGTCGCGATCATCGTATTGCGATGGATCATGACGCCCTCCGTCAGTTCTCGCTGCCAGAGGATCGAGCCGTTGTAGCCATTGAACGCGACGAGCTTGTTGAGGAAGGGCTCCTCCCGCTCCTTGAACGCGACGTGCCCGAAGGCCTTGAACATGCGACCGGAGGAACTGACGCAGACCTGAGGCAGCGGTGCGTATCGCGGCTCCGCCAAGAATTGCGTCAGATAGGGAGCTACCACGACGCTGTCCTTCGATTGCGGGTTGTTGTCAGGTCCGTGATAGGGATGAGTCCAGTCATCTACTCCCGGAGGAAACGGCTTCGTCATCGTTCTATCCGGGAAGATAGCCTTGCCGGCCGGACGTAGAACCCGCAGGATCTCTTCGGTCGGGAACTCCTGTGTGCCGCCGAGAACAACCACGACGTCCGCAACATTGCCGGCCAGGTGCAGCTTCCCGGCGCCTCGTGCCACGAAGATCCGGCTTCCGTAGTATCCGGCCCCTTCAATCTTGCGGCAAGTCGACTCGAAATCCTTCGTCGGTGGCACTTGCACGTAGATCAGCAGTTCGCTGCCTCGGGCGAGGGCGAGGGCGAACTCGCAGGCAGCGTCACCCACGACAACGCCAATTCCGCGGCTGGCCCCCACGGCACTGACGACCTGCGGCACGGAGACCGTGTCAGAGAAAGCAACTCCGGAGGCAGTGAGAACGATGCTCAGCAGTGCGATGACCATAGCGCGACCCATACATTCCCCTTTCAGAATCCTTCGGACCAAGCACGAAGATATCCTACTTCGCCTCGCACGTGATGTCAAATTCGACCGGGTACAAAACGCCCGTCGTGGGCAACGGACTTCCATACGAGCAGGATACGCCCTCAAAAAGACCGAATCATGAATGCTCAGACCACCCCAGATGATTCCCTTCGCTCGTCTCGGACCGCCATCCCCCCAAGGCATCCAGGCTTGGACCCCCCCTCCGCCGCCGACGTGCTGTGACAGCACGGGGCCAAGGAGTAATCCCCAGCCTCGGCCACGGCCTGCCCCTCGTCCTGGGCAGCCGTCACTCCAGTGGATCAGTAGTATCCACATCTGGCACAGACCACGGGTCCGAGAACATCAACTCTCGCAGCATGATGATGAATCCTCTCGTTGATGTGGCACCAGATTGATGGATGCTCGAAGGCGGATATCAACGCTGGGCATCATCTCAGGAACCTCTCACGCGGTACGTGCACACAGAACGAGACTCCTGCGTATCCTGGTCATGACGTTCCCTTGGCAACCAGTGGCTACAAGCAGAGCACAAGTCTGATTGCCCAGATTGGCCTGCATTCGCTGCCCCATCTGGCCGATAATGGAAGAGAGATATCTTCGGCGTCGTCTCAGCACGGAGATGTTCCGTTCCATAGTGAGAGCAGCATTGACATCGGTCGTACCCGGCCGTAGGAGTTGTGCCACGGGCGGGTACAATAGGAACAAGAAAAGGAAAGGAAAGAAGAATGAGATGCACGATTGTTGTTGCGGTTCTGCTGGGGCTGATCGCCACGAGTGCGGTCGCGCAGGACCAAAGTGCGCCCGTGAAGGACCAGTTCGGCGTCGGTGTGATCGTCGGAGAGCCGACCGGCCTCAGCCTGAAATACTGGCTCGATGAAGCGCATGCCATCGATGGCGCTGCCGCGTGGTCGTTCTGGGACGGCAATGGCTTCCAGCTCCACGCCGACTACCTGTGGCACAACTTTGACCTGCTCGACGAGCCGAGCGGACTGGACGGCAAGCTGCCCGTCTACTGCGGCGTCGGCGCTCGGCTCAAGTTCAGGGATGACAACGGCAAACACGACGATAACGGCAACACAGTCTTCGGGATCCGGATCCCTGTGGGCATCAGCTACCTGTTCGACGATAAGCCCTTCGATCTCTTTGCGGAAATCGCGTCCATTCCGGACCTGACTCCGGATGTCGAGCTCAGTTTCAGCATAGCCGTCGGCATGCGATTCTACGTCAAGTAAACAGACGGCTTGCGTGCGGCCTCGCGGCCTCCGGCCGAAGGCCGCACCACCTATGATGTTCGCCCTCCTGAAACCGTGCCCCGTCCACCCCTTCCCGCCGGGGAAGGCCAAGGGGACATTTTGCCTTTCCGCTTTGATCGTGCTTTGGCAACAGACGCCTTCACAGGAAGAACAAGGCAATGTGGCACCCCTGCCGTCGGGGTGATTGGGCGGCGTACCATACGATGTCCTCCGCAACCACGACCAGGGACACCCACGCCATGCGCCGGCTTGGTCATGGCTCCTTGCTGACTCTCTGACATTCAGTCCCGCACCCTCCGCCACGGCTCCGTCACTCGTCCCGGGCGTCCATCACTCCACCTCTCCACCGCCGACCTGCTGCGGAAGCACGGAGCGAAGGCATAGGGAAGGGTGGCGGCTGACTCTTTTGTCAATGCCTTCGGCTGAGCTGGAGGCTTGAAATGTGAACCGCTCAAAGCGGATTGTTTGTGAGCCGCCTACGGCGGCGGTCAGTCGAACATCTTCATCTGGTCCAGCCGACGATCCTCCTGTTCCTGCCGCCGGAGGTATTCCCGAATCGCCTTCTCGTCTCGAGCCACCGTAGACACAAAATGGCCACGGGCCCAGAAGTGCTCTCCTGTGAAGTTCCTCTGTCGGCCCCCTGCCGTGCGGGCCATGGGAATCACGCTTTTGCCTTTGAGGTACCCGATCACCTGGGCCACGGCGTACTTGGGTGGGATCGAGATCAGCCTATGTACGTGATTCACGATCAGGCCACCCTGGCCTTGTGCACGGGCACCAGACGTGGGGAATTGTTGAACCTGACGTGGCGCGACGTTGATATCCCAGCGCAGTCCGTCCGCGTTGCCCCGAAGCAAAATACGGCTTCCACGCGGGAGTGGCATATCAAAGACGGTGAACGCCGGACGCTGCCTCTGACGGATGAATTGATTCCGCTCTTGATCGAGCATCAGGAGCGGCAGCCCGAAGGACAGAATCCTTACGTGTTGATTCCCCCTGCCCGCTACGAGCGCATCCAGCCACGCCGCTCGCATGGGACCTGGACCGCCAAAGACGCTCGCTGTCCCATCAACAACTTCAACGACTGGTTCGACGGCCTACGTACGCGCGCCGCTGTTGATGAGGGTACGTTTCACGATCTGCGG
This sequence comes from Phycisphaerae bacterium, assembly GCA_026386805.1. Lineage (GTDB taxonomy): Bacteria > Planctomycetota > Phycisphaerae > Sedimentisphaerales > Anaerobacaceae > PLanc-01. The sequence continues at coordinate 27,409 of JAPLMX010000083.1, forward strand.
AGAACCTGTTTAACTCGGTGGATCGAGAACGGCTTGTCTGAGTTTGACGTGATGAACTTGGCCGGCCATTCCGATTTCCAGACAACACACAGATTCTATCTGGCCGTTAGACACGATCTGCTTTCGAGGGCAAGGGACGCAAGTTGGCACGCGCTTGGCACGCGCCCTCCAGAAAGCCCCACAGAAAAAGAGGCTGCCAACCATAAACAACTGGCAGCCAACGACTTAGAAGAATGCGCCTGGAGGGGCTCGGACCCCCAACCGCCGGTTCCGTAGACCGATGCTCTATCCAATTGAGCTACAGGCGCAACATCCACCAGACGCGTCTGGAAGACAGAAGCATCGTGATGAACTGCCCCCTACCTTACTAGAAACCGGCCGGGACTGCAAGAGGATTAGCGACAAGGTTCATTATTCCTGAGCGGGCACGGATCATTTCCTGAGCTTCTCCAATTCAGGTCTCTCCACGAGCGCCGTGGCCCACAGGAAGCCCGCGACCGCTTCCTTGGCGTTGAGGCTCTTTTTGTAGTTGATGTAGCGGTCGTAGCTCGTCTGGACACCAACGCCGTCACAGGCGCTGTAGATATCGACGAGGCCCTTGTCGTTGATTCTGGCGTTTTCGGTGATGCCCTTGTAGCCCTTCTCGACAACCGGGGCGTATTCCTTGCCATCGAGCAGACCGATCTCAATGCCCTTCTGGATCGTGTAGGTGAACATGGCGCTGCCGGAGGTATCCGTCCAGTTGTCGGGCCGGTCGCCCTTGTCCACGACCTGGAACCACCGGCCGCTTCTTGCGTCCTGGGTGCGCTTGAGGCCGGCGGCCAGACGGCGGAAAATGTCCTCCATCTCAACTCGCTTGGCATGATCCTTGGGTAGATCGGCCAGGGTCTCGACCAGGACAAGGGCATGTCGGCATCCGCGGCGACGTCTTCCGCCCGAATACGATGAAAGGCCTCGAGTAGATCGACTCGCTCGGCGCCGACCCGGTGGTTTAATGCCAGGTCGGTGACAATCGCCAGAGCATCCAGAAGCTCAAGCGTCGATTCTGCCCCGGAACCGCTCATAATCGGCCATCGTGTTGAGGTTGGCGAACCAACCTGTATCGTCGAGTCCGACAAAGCGCACCCTGCACAGACCGTAAATATCGCTGAACCGGCGAGCCCCGGATTCGAGAGCAGCATCCATGCACCGGCGAACGCTCCTGCGATATACGGCAAACAAAGGCTGTAACTGCTCAGGTCGTTTTCTGATAGGATTTACAGGATTAACAGGATTTGGGCAAGGCGGTAGTTCGTCCCGGTGGTAGTTCGTCCAGGAGAGCGGGCCGGATCCTCAGAAGGGGTGCTGGCCAGCGAGCCACGGCAGCTTCTGATCTGCGGCGTGTGCCGCTATAGCCGGGCGGGCGAGAGTCTGACGGCACCACTGGCCCGGCGCTTCGGCCTCTCGCTCAGCGGCCTGACGATGGCCCGCGACCGCGTGGAACAAAGACTGCGCCGGGACAAGAAACTCCGGGAAACCTGGCTGCAGATCGAACAGAAGCTCAAGAGCCTGTGAGGAATGTGAAACGCGTAGGTGTGACTCCAAGTGCCCCGGTAGGCCTTGGGGATGGCTCCACGTCTGGAAGTGGCCCAGGCTCAGAACCTATGACTTTCTGTTTTCGCGGCAGAACTGGCCCATGAGCTCCATTGCTTTGCCCAGTTTCTCCATCGAGCCATCGAGCTTGGCGTAGGCGTCGACGAGGGCCAGCAGCTCGGGCGGGGCTTCGACCGAGCCGTACTGGTGGGCGGTGTTGACGATGCCGGCGTCCAAGCCATATTCCATCGCCTTGGCCATGTACGCCCGGCAGACGCCGATCTTGCGGGCCGGCAGGTCCCGCACGCTGTTGCTGACGCCCAGCGAGCAATGGACG
>JAPLMX010000219.1 GCA_026386805.1 Phycisphaerae bacterium
AGCCAGCCCGCCGGGACAGGACACACAGCTTTTCAACACGATCACGCGCATCGACAGCCCGGAAGCCCAGGCCTCGCTGCTCTATGCCGCCGCCGGCAACAAGGAGGTCTCGGCCGAGCACGGCCAGACCGCCGCGATCTACGCCCTCAAGAACTATCCGAATGAACAAACGGCGGCCTTGCTGGAACGCCTCATTGCCCAGGGACAAAACGAGAAGGTGGTGACCGCAGCAACGAGAACACTGGATGACATCAACCGCGGTCCGCACGCCGTCACCGCCAAGGCGGACGCCCTGCAGAAATCCGAGCAGATGCTGCCTCTCAAGACGCTGGAGAAGTAACAGCCCGCGCAGGTGCGCACGCTCGCTTCGTTGGAGGTATTGGGATGGTGTTTAGCAAAGTCAAGACCGCCCTACGGATATTTATTGAAACAGGTCCAATAGGCATCGCCTACAAGCTGAGGAACAAGTATGGTATCCCCATCCCCCTGGGCAAAAAGGGTCTCTGGCGTGCCAATGTATGTGAGGAAGTGCGTTGGTGGGACGGCTATTTTCAAAATGAGGTCGTGCCAAAGAGAAAGGACTATTCCAGACTGCGAACTGACACGCCCCTCCAGGAGCGCGTGGTGGAATTGCTTCCCAAGGACCGCGAGATCGTTCAGATCTTGGATGTTGGCGCTGGGCCGCTGACCCATCTGGGCAAGACGTGCCCGGGAAAAACTGTCCGCATTACCGCCGTTGACCCCCTGGCCGCCGAGTACGACCGGATGCTGCGGAAATACGGCATTGAGCCTCTGGTACGCACCCAGAAAGGAGATGGGGAAAGACTCACCGACCACTTCGCCACGAACACATTCGACTTAGTGTATGCGCGCAACTGCATCGACCATTCGTACGACCCGGAGAAGGCCATCCTGGAAATGATAGCGGTGGCACGACCCGGCTGCTTCGTGCTCATGGAGCATCACCCCAACGAAGCGGAGACCGTCAACTATGTTGGCCTTCACCAATGGAATTTCTCGATGAACGACGCAGGCGATTTCATCATTCGCTCCCCAACCGGCGAAACCAACATGACGCAGAAGCATCAGTCGGTTTGCTCGATCCAATGTGTGACACTCAACGATGGAGAGTGGTGGCTTGTCACCCGAATACAGAAGCATCCACTTCAATAGGCCCGGGGAAACCGGGGTCGCACCTACACATTTCACATTCTGGGGTGTTACTTGACCACAAGCACGGCGCAACTGGCCAGCCGGACCAAGCCCTGACAGGTGCTGCCCATTACGCGGTCGTAGAGCGCCGAATGACCCATGAACCCGATGACCAGCAGGTCGAAGCCGCGTTCCTTGATGAATTCCACGATGGTCTTGACCTCATGGCCGACGAACACGTGAGATTGCAGCTCGACGCCCTGCTCCCCCGCGATGAGCCTGGCTCCCTCCACAACCGTGGCGATCCGCTCGAAGATCCGCTCCCAACCGCCATAGAACCCGTGCAGATTCAAGGCCACGGCATCGAGATAATAATCATCGGCAGAAAGCCGGGCCCGCCGCCATCCTTCCTCAATGCGACGGAGCACGCGCTGCACTTTCACCAACTCATTCCGAAGGGACACCGCCAGTTGTTGCCATCGATCCTTCACAACTCGATGCCCTCTCGCTCAATGACGGTTCGCAGCGCCGCCGGGCATTCCTCCGGATCGACCAAGTCAACGGCGATCTCCGTGCTCAGGCCCGTTACCGCCGCGACCGCGCCATAGAAACATTCCGGTGGCACGCCCCAGACCGCCAGGTCGACGTCGGACCACCGCGTGAACGACGAGCGCTCCACGGCGGACCCGAACAGAACGACCCGCCGGGCACCGAACTGGTCGCGCAGCCGCTGCGCCGCTTCCCGCGCCAATGGCTGTGCCTGCTGCCAACGTTCTTGGGCTTGGCGATCGACGGAGGCCTGCCGTCGGCGTACCGCCGCACCCATATCATAGGCAAGCCATTGGTCCCCTGTGATATCCAAGGCGGTTTTGGCCATCGTCTTGTCCTGTACAAAACGCCTATTATTATCCGTTGACTACGATCTTTATTGTACCGGTTTTCTCCAGCGCGTCAATCGTCGAGAGCCAATGGTTGCAAAGGATCACGCCCGGCGGTATAGTCGTCAGTTGTGTTCGTAGTGAGCCCTGCCTTCGCAGGGCCAGGCTTGCCCCCGTGTAGGCGGGGGCGTGAGGCGTTCAGTAGCATGGGCGCGAGCGCCCATGAATTGAAGATCACGGGCAAGATGCCCGTGCTACGGGAGGACTGCTATGAATCGTCGGGAGTTTTTGCGAGGGGCTGCGGCGGGGGCTGCCTTAACCACTGCTATGGGGAGCTTTGTCCCCTTATATGCCCAGTCCAAGCCGAGACGGGTTGGGCTGATCGGGCCGGGGTGGTATGGCAAGAGCGCGCTGTTTCGCCTGCTTCAGATCGAGCCGGTCGAGGTGGTCGCCCTGTGTGACGTCGATAAGCGGATGGTGGCCGAGGCGGCCGAGATGGTGGCCGCTCGGCAGAAGTCCAAGAAGACGCCTCGGACGTTCAGCGACTACCGCGAGATGCTCAAGCAGGAGCAATTCGATATCGTGCACGTCGCGACGCCGGACCACTGGCATGCGCTGGCGATGATCGCCGCCGTCAAGGCGGGGGCGGATGTCTACGTGGAAAAGCCCGTCAGCGTGGATGTCATCGAGGGCCAGGCGATGCTGGCGGCGGCCCGCAAGTATAAGCGGGTCGTGCAGGTCAACATGGAACGGCGCAGCACGCCGCACCTGATCGAGGCCCGCGACCGGGTCATCAAAGAGGGCAAGCTGGGCAAGGTCGCTTACGCCGAGATCTGCTGTTACTATCACATGCGGGCCGGGAACAATCCGCCGGACACGAAGCCGCCGGAATACCTCGACTACGAAATGTGGACGGGTCCGGCCCCGCTGCGGCCGTACTGCTCGCTCAACCACCCGCGCTCCTGGCGGGCCTTTATGGAGTACGGCAACGGCATCGTCGGCGACATGTGCGTGCACATGTTCGACATGGTTCGCTGGATGCTCGACCTGGGCTGGCCCACGCGCATCGGCTCCTCGGGCGGTATCCTCGTGGACAAGAAAAGTAAGGCCAATATCACCGACACGCAGGTCGCGACGTTCGACTTCGCCGACATCCCTGTCGTGTGGACCCATCGGACCTGGGGCACTGCGCCCGATCCGCAGTACCCCTGGGCGGCTTTCATCTACGGCGAGAAGGGCACCCTCAAGGCCGATGTCAACAAGTACGAGTTCATTCCGCAGGGCCAGAGTGAGAAGCTCCAGGGCAAGGCTCTCTACGAATACGACAAGTACCCGGAGGACCAGACGGAGAAGGACCTGGAGCGGCACGTCGCTTCGGCCCTGCGCGGGCACTGGCGGAACCTCCTCGACATGATCGACACGCGAGGCCGGCCGGTCTCCGACATCGAGCAGGGGTATATCTCCGCCGCTTCGTGCATCATGGCCAACCTGTCGTGCCAGCTCGGGCGACAGCTCGTCTGGGACCCGGACAAGGGCCAGGTCGTCGGGGATGAGGAAGCCAACAAGCTCCTCGCCCGGCCCTACCGCAGTCCGTGGGCGCATCCGGACCCGAACCAGGTCTAATCGATTGCGGATTTGGGATTGTGGATTGCGGATTGAAGAGGCTCACGACACGAATCCGCAATCCGCAATCATCAATCCGCAATGGCACGGTCCGATAAGGGCATCATGCACCATCCTGAGAATTCTGCGCCGGCGGGGGCAGAAAAGGCTTCCCATATCATCCACAATCGGGTAAGCTGGCCCAGTACTCGGTAGGTCTACAGCTTCGGATGGTCTTGGACCCTAAGACTCGGAACTTGGGACTATGCCTCTGTTGACATTGTACTTTCAGCTCCATCAGCCGTTTCGGCTGCACCCCGAGGGGGCCACGCTTCTCTGGGAGGAGAAGAACCGGGAGATCTTCACCCAGCGAGCCGAGAAGTGCTATATTCCGACGATCCGGATGTTCTCGGACCTCGTGCACGCGCACTATGACTTCAAGATCAGCCTCGGTATGTCCGGGACCTTCCTTGAACAAGCCCAATCCTACAAGCCCGAGGTCATCGACATCCTGAAAGGATTGCTCAACGTCGGCCAGAACACCCGGCAGGTCGAGTTCCTGGAGCAGCCGTACTACTATTCCGCCGCCTCCTTCTTTGCCGACCCACGCAAGACCGAGTTCAAGGTGCAGGTCTCGCTCCATCGGCAGCGAATGAACGATGTCTTCGGCGTGAAGCCCTGCGCGTTTCTGAACACGGCCCTGTCCTACAGCAACGACGTGGCGAACATTGTGGCGGACATGGGCTTCAAGGCCATCCTGTGCGAGCCGGATGAGAAGACGGTCAGCGTCCGGGACCACCAGCCGATCGACGCCAATCGCGTCTACCGTGCCATAGGCAGAAATGGACGGCCGCGCAAGCTGGCCGTGCTGCCCCGACACAAGGTCCTAAGCCGGCGGATCGCGTCGATCTGCGGCGTACATGGCTCCCTCTCAGAGGTTGCGGATTCGACTCACGAGGCTAATCCGCCCTCGGCCGGCGCCGCGGCCCGGCAATGCACGGACCTCATTCAGAAGGCCGGCGGCGAAGTCGTGGTGCTCATCTGCGATTTCCCGCTGGTTGCGAGCGATTCCCCTGCTTACGGCAGAATGGTCGAGTACTGGAGCTCACTGGTCGAGGAGATCACGAGGTGCGATGATATCGTCCCAACGAACCCAACCGAGGTCGCCGAGTGGTTTCAGGTCACCGAGTGCCCGATGGTCGATTGTCCGTACCCGACGAACTCGTTTCTGTCGAAGGTGGCCTCGGACACCCCGACCACCCGCGCCCAGCGCGTGCTCCTGCGAAACATCGAGGGTTTGGAAGTCGAGGCCAAGCAGGCGGGCGGCGATCTCGTTCGCAACTTCCGCTACCTGACCGCCGCCGACCACCTGCGTTACCTCCAGGAGAGCGACACCGGCGAGGACTTGGTCGGCGATCCCACCAACCCGTATGACTCGGTGGCGACCGCCGCGTATGCCCTGACGCACGCGACCAATGAGCTGTTCCACGCCGTCAAGAGCTTCAACATTCTCAAGCAGACGGCGACGACGCCCGTGGTCGTGGTGACACCGGAAACCGGCCGGCTGCCCTCGGAGGGGATGGGGCAATTCGCCAAATACGTCTCGGGCAAGAGCGGGGGCCTCGGCGAGGTGATCTCCGCCCTGTGCAAAGGGCTCTCCCAGCGGAATATCCCGGTGCACCTGATCACGCTGAACCTGATCCGGCGCTTCCGCGAGGAGGCCGGAATGAGCGAGGCGGAATGGATTCAGACCCGGCATCGGCTCAATCCCGAGAACGTCCACTTGGTCAGCTCGTCGATCTTCGAGGGCTACCGCAGCGCCTACGACGGCTCTCCCCCGGCCAACGCCGCCGAGTTTCAGCGGCAGATCGTCAATACGTATATCAAGGAGATCCGCAGCGCCTACGAGGGCCGGGCGATCCTCCATACCAACGACTGGATGGCCGGTGGCGTCATCACGCCGTATGCCAAGATGCGAGGCGTTCCCATCCTGCACACGGTCCACAACACCCACACGGGACACGTGCCATTGGACATGTTCTACGGCGTGAACCTGCGGTCCCTGTGGAACATGCTGTACCTCTCGGACACCGGGGCCAAGGCCCTGGACTGCCAGGCGACGGCGATTCGGCACGCCACCAAGGTCAGCTACGTCGGCGAGAAATTCCTCAAGGAGATCGTGGGCGACTACTTCCTCCACGAAATGGTGATCCCCTGGAGCGTGCGGGTCGAGACCAAGGCGCGGTACTACGGCCGGGACACCCTCGTGATTCCCAACGGCATCTCGCCCGATGTCTTTCCGGAGAATCAGGAGGAGCACCCCGAGGCCGATCAGCCGGGCCTCGCGAGACGCTACGGACCTTACGACAGTCTGATCGAGGCCAAAAAGATCAATCTCATGAAGTTCCAGAGGAAAACGGGCCTTCGGGTCGATCCGGAGGCGATCCTGCTCTACTGGCCGTCCCGGCTGGACCCGGTCCAGAAGGGCGTCGATTTGCTGGAAGCAGTTGCCCAGCGGTTCGTGAGTGAGAACCCCGGCGTGCAGATCGCCGTGGTGGGCGACCCGGCCGGCGGGGACAACTTCCACGCCGACGTTATGGGCCGGATCGCGTGCGCCTCGGGCGGACGAATCTGCTATCAGCGGTTCTCGCAGGACCTGAGCACGCTCGGTTACGCCGCCGCCGGGGACGTCTTCGGAGCGTCCCTGTACGAGCCGTTCGGGCAGATCGACGTCGTCGGCAACATCTACGGGGCGACCGCCACGAACCGCGACACCGGCGGCTACAGCGATAAGATCGTGCCCCTGAGCCTGCGAGCCTGGGGCGCTCCGATGGACCAGGGCAACGGCGTCTTGTTCCGGGACTACAATGCCGCCGGCCTATGGTGGGGCTTGAGCACGGCCGTCCAGAACCACCGGTACTTCCGCGAGCACCCGCGCGAGTGGGAAAAGCAGATGCGCAGGATCATGAAGGAGGCCCGAAGCACCTGGAGCATGGACAACATGGTCGCCAAGTACATCACGGCCTACGAAGACCTCAACGGCGGAAAACCGCTGGTGTGATCCCGCCTGTTGGCGATCTGTCGCTGCTCAACCTTTGCGGGGGCTCTGCCCCCACGCCCCCGGGGTTTTTCGCTTTGGGCCAATAGCATGAGAGAAGGATAGGGCGGGCACCAGGCCAGGGGTAGTACAATTCCAGGAGGGGTGGGCTTCATCTCACAGGATCGCTTGCCGGCAAGACGCGACGCCCCTCAGCATGCATTCTGATGTGATTCACGGCGCGGGCCTCTTGCTCACGGAAGAGGCGGAAGGTAATCTTGACCGTGCCACCGGGGAGGATAGGGCTCTGCTGGGAAGCACCCCGAGCGCCACGGTGGTCCAGTGGCATGGCAACGCCGCCTTACCGTTGTGGCGGCGTTGCTCTATTATCTACCATGCTCTTGGCCCAAAGCGGAAAAGGGTCCCCCAACGCGATAGGTCGCGTTTGGGAGCTCAATCCCAGGGGTTTGGGGACAGCGTCCCCAAGATAGAACCTAAAGTCAAACGAGCACAATGTCGAAGGGATGGGGTTTATCATGGGACAATGTGGACGCGTTCTCGCAATGATCCTAATGTTCGTTACGGTCGATGGTGGTTTGAAGGAGGCCGGTGCTGCAAATCCACAATCGCTGGCGCGGGACTACAACGTCAAGCCGGTGCCGTTCAATGAGGTCCAGGTCCGGGACGGATTTTGGACGCCACGACTCCAGATTAGCCGCACGGTGACGATCCCGTACTGTTTCGAAAAGTGCGAGGAGACCGACCGGATCAGCAATTTCGAGAAGGCGGCGGGCCTCAGGCAGGGCAAGCACGAAGGGATCTACTTCAACGATTCCGATGTCTACAAGGTAATGGAGGGGGCCGCGTATTCGCTACAGGTCCATCCGGAGGCGATGATGCGGCTGTACCTGGACAAGCTGATCGTGATCATGGCCGGTGCCCAGTGGGAGGATGGATACCTGTACACCTTCTACTCTGTGCCGCAGAAGCAGCCCGAGAAGCGATGGACCAACGAGAAAGACATGCACGAGCAGTACTGCATGGGCCACATGCTCGAGGCGGCCGTCGCCCATTACCAGGTCACCGGGAACAAGTCGTTCTTAAACGTCGCGACGCGATGCGCGGACTACATCTGCCAGACGTTCGGCCCGGGCAGGCGGACCGACCCGCCGGGCCATCAGGAGATCGAGATCGGCCTGTGCAGGCTCTACCGAGTGACGGGCGACAGCAAGTACCTGGACACCGCCAAGTTCCTCCTCGACCAGCGCGGCCGCACAGGCAACCGTGGGCCCAAAGGCGATGGCAAGCTTTACGGCGAGTATGCCCAGGATCACATCCCGGTGGTCGAGCAGACTCAGGCCGTCGGGCATTCCGTCCGGGCCATGTACCTGTACACCGGCATGGCGGACGTGGCGGCCCTGACCGGCAACATGGACTACATCAAGGCCATCGACGCCATCTGGACCGATGTCGTGAGCACGAAGCTTTACGTCACGGGCGGCATCGGGGCCGCCGCCGGCTCGGAGGGCTTCGGCGGGCGGTACGAGCTGCCCAACCTGACCGCCTACTGCGAGACCTGTGCCTCGTTTGCCAATATCTTCTGGAACCACCGCATGTTCCTCATGCACGGCGACGCGAAGTACCTCGACGTCCTGGAACGCACGCTCTACAACGCCGCCCTGTCGGGGATTTCGATGACGGGCGACCGGTTCTTCTACCCGAACCCGCTCGAATCGACCGGCGGACACGAGCGAAGTCCCTGGTTCGGCTGTGCGTGCTGCCCCTCGAACGTTGCCCGATTCATTCCTTCCGTCCCCAGCTACGCCTACGCCTGCAAAGGCAATGACGTGTATGTGAATCTGTTTATTGGCGGCAAGGCCACGGTCGAGACGGCCACCAACAAGGTCCTCATAGAACAGGAGACCGAATACCCCTGGAAAGGCGACATAAAAATCGCGGTCGAACCGGAAAAAAGTGGGACATTCGCTGTGTACGTGCGGATTCCCGGCTGGGCCCGAAATGAGCCGGTGCCGAGCGATCTGTACAAATTCGAGGACACCGTGTCGGACGAGCCCGTGCTCAAAGTCAATGGCGAGCGGGTGACGCCGAGCGTGGAGAAGGGTTTCGCCCGGATCGAGCGTCCGTGGCAAAAGGGCGATACGATCGACCTGCACCTTCCGATGCCGGTCCGGCGGATCGTGGCCCACGCCCAGGTCAAGGCGGATCGGGGCAAGGTCGCCCTGCAACGCGGGCCGCTCGTGTTCTGCCTCGAAGGTCCCGACAACGACGGCAAAGTGGCGAATCTTGTCATCGCGGACGACGCCCCGATCAAGACCGAGGACAGGCCGGACCTGCTCAACCGTGTCATGGTGCTGACCGGAACGGCCCAGGTCGCCAAACGCACGACGGGCGGGGGCGTCGTTGCCGCCGGGACGAGGTCATTCACCGCCATCCCGTACTATGCCTGGGCGCATCGCGGCCGCTCACCCATGACGGTGTGGGCGGCGCGGGAGCCGCAGGCGGCCCGCCCGGAGCCGGCCCAGTAGCACGGGCATCCTGCCCGTGATCCAGAGTACATGGGCGGGACGCCCATGCTACGGAGGCAAGACCACCGCCTCCGTTCGTGCACAAGTCGCTCGATGTGATCAAGGACCAGACTCTGTCCGAGAATTCGGCGGATGAGTCTTCGCTGCATCTGGATTTCTGGCCCCACAAGGGCACGACGGAATGGATTCAGTTTGAATGGGCCGAGAAGCACGAGCTTTCCGGCGTCAAGGTCTATTGGTTCGACGACACCGGCCGGGGCGAGTGCCACCTGCCCAGGTCGTGGCAGGTCCTGTACCATGACGCCGACGGCGCATTCAAGCCGGTGAAGAATACAGTTGACTACGGGGTCGAAAAGGACACCTTCAATAAGGTCTTTCTTGCTTTTTGGATCCATTGGCAGGCAGGTATTTATTGTCAAGTCAAATATCCCCAAATCAATTGCCAAAGCAACCAGGTCTGCAGAACGTATTACCTGTGTATTCTTTACATGTTTCTTGAATTCGTAAATCCGATTGTTATCAACCTTGACATTTGTATGGAACCTGTGTTGCATAAGTCCCTGTAGTGCATCTGTATTCTCAATAAACAATCTGAGAGTTATTTCGTCTGTCATTATCGCATCAGCATTTATTTTGCTCGCAAGCACTGCAACTTCTGCATCTGCTTCCTGCAATACTTTAAGGTCCTGATTCTTAATCCTGAAACTTGAATTTGCAAAATTAAGCAAAGTACCCGCTTCCTGACGAAGGTCGTTTTCATATTCAGTAAAAGTGTTGTTAGTGAAATGTCTCATAACACGTAATGCTTCAAACTTATATTTTTGGGTCCTAAGGCCGCCGTCAATTATTTCGTCTTTTACTCCTTTTGGAACAATGAACTTAAATCCATATTTCTGCATTTCATCAAATACCCAAAGAAGACAATTTGTAGCGCATGAAATTATTGATGAAGAGTCAACAACAACA
>JAPLMX010000217.1 GCA_026386805.1 Phycisphaerae bacterium
CAACCTCGGGGAGGTGGGGCAAGCGGTGGAGGATGGCATGGAGCGTGTGCAACAGAACGGACAACTCCTGTTCGGGTTCTTGGAGCACACCGGTCTTTTTTTTGAGTGACTTGTCACTGTATTATGCGAAATTCAGTAGGATCGTTGGCTTGCCCCGCCAGAGGAAATAGTGCGGATTCTCCGGATGCAGGGCGATCGGGTCGAATTGGGCCGAGAGCGAGTTCGTCGCGGCCAGCAGCACGGGCAGCACCAACGTAAGGGACACATGTCGCATGGCAGACAACCTCCAAAGCATGGGACAATCGAGAGTCGTCGTTTCGTTCGACGGGGCGGTCGTCGTTTGGCTCACCGATTATACAATGGGATGGGCGGGCGGCCAGCAGAAGGAGTGATTTCGTTGGCAGGAAGGCTCGGCTATGACGCTTTGAGGTACTTCCTCGCGGCCTGCTTTGGCGCGACTCGGGAAAGATCGTCGAGCAGGTACCTGCGCACGACGACATCCCAGCTCATGTTGTGGGCGAGCCGGTAGCCCTCGTGGATCAGGCTGTCGAGCTCGGCGTCGCTCTTGGGCAGGCGGTCGAGGACCTCTTTGGCGACCCGCGCTCCCTCGACGGCCTCGATGTGGTCCCGCACGCGGCGGTCGATCTGCCGCAGGTCCTCGATGTCGGCGTACGGGTGTTCGCGCAGGTTGACGTAGTTGGCGATGATGACGTTTCGGACTTCGCCGCCGGCGGTGACATCGTGGAGGAACCCGGCGCAGCCGCACACGTTGCTGACGACGCAGATCCCCCCGAAGGTCAGCGGCTCGAACTGGGCGATGCCGAACGGCTCGTAGATGCTCTGGCCAAACTCCACGTCTGTTCCCTTGCGGATATCGAGGAATTCGATGTCGGCGGGCATGTGCACGCCGCAGCTTTTCTGGTCGAAACCGAACTGGTTGATGAAGATCGCCTTGACGTTGTGGCTGCGGGCGTTGAATCGCTGGATCGCCGTGTAGAACTCGGCCTCGCCGCCGGAGAGGTCGGGCCCGCCTTCGCGATGAGCGACGGGCCAGCCGTAGTTCGATTCCATGGTGACGATGTCACAACTCCGCCGCCGGGAGACCTCGGTCGAAAGCAGGAGGAAGACGGCGGTTTTGCCTTGCGCTCGCAGCCCTTCTTCCATTTCTTGCAGCACCTGCAGGTCACGCCAGAGTCCCTTGCTCCGCACCAGCCGGGTCACGTGCGTGAATACGTAGTCGGGCCGAAAACCCAGGAGATTCTGGCCATAGCCCTGGAGCTTCTCCTTGGCGGCCTGCTTCTGGGGACGCGTGATCTCATAGGCGGGGACGCCGTTGTACACGATGTCGATGTCGGCCGCGTCGAAGTCGGGCGCCAGGAACCGCAGCTCGTCGGCCACATAGTCGCCGACGGCGTAGATGCGGTCGCAGTAGCGGGCCGCCTCGATCAGGGCGTGCTTGAAGTAGGAGTGCTGGTTGCCGAAGACCTCGCCGACATGGAGCTGGTCGCGGTGCGCCTGCTGCATCACGTTGTAGAACATCGTATCGTGGCCCGGATGCTCTTCCACGATACGCCGGACCGTGGCCACCTCGTGGGCATAGAAGACCGTGCGAAAGTTGCAGTACGGCTCCAGGATGGCGGCCAGGGCGGTCGGGATGCCCATGAACTCGTGCGACACGATGGTCGTTCGGCCCTCCGCCATCCGCAGGGCTTTGAGCGCGGCGATCGCCGGCAGCGCCAGCCGGACGTACTGCTCGTATTCCCAGAGATGCTCGTACAGGTGACTCTGCACGCCGAACTCCTCGAAGAGCCGGCGCTTGAAGTCGTTGAGCATGCCGGTGTCCATGTAGCGCACGTCGACCAGGAGGACTTCGGGCGTGCTGTGGATTCCCGTGTGGGGATCGACGAAGGTGCGCCGTCCGTAGACAAGGCCGACGTTGTAGAGGCTCTCGATCCGGTGAAACGCGGGGCTGTAGCCGGGGTTGATGAGGCCGTCGATGGAGGAATACAGGATCTCGCCGTCCTCGCCCAGCCGGCCCTGGACCGGACCTTCGGTGGTGAACAAGGGACTGATGAGGATCGAGCGGTGGACGGCCTCGATGTACGAAGGACAGGTGAAGAAGCCTTGCAGGACGGCCCCAATGCCGCCGATCTTGCCGGCCGCCTCATGAGTGACGTGAACGACGATGTTCTCGTCGGCCATAGCGGGTCTCTCCAAGTCATACGCCAAAACCGGCGCGAGCCGGACCATCTACATAAAGCGTACGTACTGGAAGCCCTGGAGCCAATTCTCGGGGGCGCCGGCGCACGGATTCTCAGGCGGGCCGGTAATCCGGGGTAAGATAGGGGCTACAGGGTGACGATTCTCGGACCTCTGTCAACTGATTCGCGTCCGCAGGTTCCGGATCAGGCCCGAGAGCACCTGCGGGGGGATGTCTTCCAGCTCGGGGTCGGGCGGATAGCTCTTGGTGAGCTGCTCCAGGATCGTCGAGGCCTTACGCCGGTGGGGCACGATGAGGTCCGCGGTACGCTGGGCGGTGTCCAGGTCGCCGTTGGCCATCTGCCGCAGATAGCGGATGATATGGTTCGTGAGCATCTCTTTGTTGATCTCGGGGACGGGGCCGACAGTCCCCGGGGCCTCCGGGGCGCCTTTTTCTTCGAGGATGTGCTGGGTGAGCCGGAAGGTCTCTTGCATCAGTTGCTTTTTCTTTTGCTCCTCCGTCTCATCGATGGGAGCGAGCTTGAGCTCATCGTCTTCGGTTGGCGGCAGGGGCACATAGAGCTTCGTGTGGCACGCCGGGCATTTGCCCCATTTGCCGCCGGCGCTGTCCGGGGCCTCGATCTTCTTTCCACAAGCGTTGCAGTGCAATTTGATGGCCATTCCAACACCTCAGAGCAGGACGTTAGCCACTGTTCTTTCGTGAACTTCTTCCAGGGAATCGTGAAGCAGATTTCCTGGAAGAATACAGGCCCAACATTCATTTTGCAGAAGTTCACGTCTTATATTCCGCGACGACATCGGTCGTGATACTGCCGCGCGGCGTGAACCGGGCTATCACTTTCATCCACCGCGGCTGACAGATGCCGCTGAGATCATCGAGTATATCATTGGTCAAAGACTCGTAAAAGATGCCTTTGTTCCGGTAGCTCTGCAAGTAGAACTTCAGACTCTTGAGCTCGATGCAGCTTCTGTCGGGGCAGTATTCGACGGTGATCTCGCCGAAGTCCGGCTGGCCCGTCCGGGGACAGACACTGGTGAATTCCGGACAGCGGATCGTGATCGTATAGTCGCGTCCGGGGCGCGGGTTGTCAAAAACCTCGATTTTCTCGCGTTCGGCCATACCCATACCTTATCTGCATTTGCCCTCAGTATACTGCCCAGGGGGCCGCCGGGCAAGTCCGGGACGCAAAAATGGATCGACAGCCTGCACTGGCGGGGATACGATGGAACAGCGGACGAGGTGCTATACGCATCCGTCGAGCCACCGAGAGTTGACGCGAATTCCCGGGTGGCATCGCCAAGGCCTCCGGCCTCGACGATGGTCCTACGCATACGAAAGCCGCCATCGTCAAGGGGCAAGCCCTTGGCGATGCCACCCGAAGCATGCTTGGAATGCCTCGGGCTCAAGCGAATCCTGCTTGAGAATCTCGTCGTGCGGCTGGCAGTAAACGATTCCGGCAGCGGTTGTTTCCCAAGGGCTTGGCCGTGTCTGAGAAGAAAGCAGTCGTGCTGCTGAGTGGCGGGCTTGATTCCGCGACGACCCTCGCAATCGCGTGGCGCGAAGGCTTCGCGTGCCATGCGCTGACCTTCCGTTACGGCCAGCGCCACGCTCGGGAAGTGGATGCGGCCAAGAATGTGGCCCGGTCACTCGGTGCGGTCGAGCACCGGGTGGCCCAGATCGACCTGCGGGCCTTCGGGGGCTCGGCGCTCACCGATGCGCAGATCCAAGTGCCCAAGGACCGTGCGGATTTGGGCGAATCGACCGAGATCCCCGTGACCTACGTGCCGGCCCGCAACACGATCTTTTTGAGCTATGCCCTCGCCTGGGCGGAAGTGCTGGGCGCGTTCGACCTGTTCCTCGGCGTCAACTCGACGGACTACAGCGGCTATCCTGACTGCCGGGCGGAGTTCATCGCCGCCTTCGAGAAGATGGCCAACCTGGCGACGGCGGCGGCCGTGCAGGGCAAGGGGCGATACCAGGTTCATACACCCATCATCGCCATGACCAAGGCCCAGATCATCCGGCTGGGCACGAAACTGGGCGTGGATTATTCCCTGACGCACAGTTGTTACGATCCGGACCCCGCGGGCCGAAGCTGTGGCCGGTGCGACTCGTGCCGGCTCCGGCTCAAAGGCTTCGCCGAGGCGGGACTGTGGGACCCTGTTGAATACGGCTAAAGCCTTCCTGGAGGCCGAGGGAGAAGTCCGTCGTTTGAAACTCGAAGCACGAAGCACGAAATCCGAAACAAATTCAAAGGTTCGAAATCCCAAATTGCGTTTCCGTTAACCACCGGCTCTGCCGGTGAGCATTCACAAGGCTCTGCCGTTTCGTGCGTGTTTTTGGGTAGGTAGTTCCCCTTGAGGAAGGCCCCGCCGGGCCCAGGAGAACTACCATGAAAGAACGGC
>JAPLMX010000205.1 GCA_026386805.1 Phycisphaerae bacterium
ATGTGCCATTGTTCGTCGCTGACCTCCCAAATGGTGGGAAGCGGTTTGACCTTACGTTTCTGTTTGCCCATCCGTGGCTCCTTTCAAAAGGTTCCTACAGATGGTTATCGGCCAAACCTACCCTTTTGAGATAGTTACTAAAGGTACGCGGTCCTTCTTCCAGGTTTGCTCATCCGAGCCAGGTAGTCCGGATACTTCGGGACACCGCACTCAGTTCAAGAGCGGAGTGAGATGTCTCCGGGATCTGAGCCCCTGGCCGCCGGTTTCCTATGCCAACGAAGCCACAGCCTTGGCCCTCTTCCCTCTTCCCTATCTCCTTCTCCCTCTCCGGCTCATTAACTATCGCTGATACCCAAGAAACGGCCTTGCTTTCTGCCGGCCCGTGCCGTATACTACAACGTGCGGATGGTTGTATCCGGGTGCAGAATAGGGACTGTGTTTCCCACAGTCTGGCTCTCAGGAGGCTGGCCGCACATTTCGGTTGGTGACACTCGACTTCTTCAAACGGCGGCCGGCAGGATGGGATGCCCGGAATAACGGCAGCAAATACATCGAACTCGAGAGGCGTTTGATCCGTGAGCGCAACCGGTTCATGTTTGCCCATCACTCTTGTTGGAAGGAGGATCACCATGGAACGAAAACAGCTCGTCGTATGGTACTGGGCCGCCGCCGTTGTCCTGGCCCTGGGATATACGGCTGCCGCCGGCCCGGTCGGCCTGGTCGGGCACTGGACGTTTGACGAGGGGCAGGGCGCGATCGCGCATGACTCCTCGGGCAACGGCCTCGACGGCACCCTGCGCGGCAACCCAACGTGGGTCACAGGAGGCCAGGTGGGCGGGGCCCTGGATTTCAACGGCAGCACCGCCTACGTGGAGATTCCAAACAACTCGTTGCTCTCCCTGACGACGGAAATCACCATTGCCGCCTGGACCAACATGCGAACCACCGCCAGCGGGGAAATGGCGATTCTCAGCAAGGGCTCGTGGGCGGCCAACAACCTGCCGTATGAAGTCACGGAGGACGCCGGGGGCGTGATCTACTGGCAGTTCTACAATGATGCGGGCCGAGACACCTGCTCTCCCACTTCGCCATCGGTGGGCGAGTGGCACCATATTGCGGCCACCTACGATGGGAAGGTCTTCAAATGCTACATCGACGGGGCGCTGGGAGAAGAGTGGGCCTACGTGGGAACGATGCCGAAAAACACGGCTTCCGTCACCATCGGAAGAAGAAGCGGAGGCGGGACCTACTTCAACGGTATGATCGACGACGTGCAGCTTTGGGCGCGGGCGCTGTCGGCTGCCGAGATCGCGAAGATCATGCCGGGCCTGGCGGATGCTTCTATCGCCCAGGACCCCGATCCCGAGGACCAGGCGGCGGACGTGCCTTGCGACACGGTGCTGAGCTGGAAGGCCGGCGAGACCGCCGCCGCGCACGATGTGTACCTCGGCAAGACCTTTGCCGACGTGAACGAGGCCGGCCGGGCTGTGCCGAGAGGCGTCCTGGCCAGCCAGGACCAGGCGGCGACAACGTATGATCCGGAGGGCCTGCTCGAATATGGCCGGACCTACTACTGGCGAATCGATGAGGTCAACGGGGCGCCGGACTCCACCATTTTCAAAGGCCAGACCTGGAGTTTCACGACCGAGCTGTTCGGCTATCCAATTACGGGCGTCACGGCCACGGCGTCCAGCTACCAGACCGACATGGGACCCCAGAACACGGTCAATGGCTCCGGGCTCGACGGCATTGACCAGCACTCGACCGAGTCGAAGGATATGTGGCTGACCACCGGCGCCAAGCCGGCCTGGATCCAATATGAGTTCGCGACGGCCTACAAGCTGCATGAAATGTGGGTTTGGAACTCGAACCAGTTGGTCGAGAGCTTCCTGGGCTTCGGCGCCAAGAACGTCACAATCGAATACTCCTCCGATGGCCAGGCATGGACACGATTGGGGGGAGTGCCCCAGTTCGCCAAGGCGACCGGCCTGCCGACCTACACCGCGAATACGACCGTCACCTTCGGCGGCGTCACGGCGAAGTACGTCAAGCTGACGATCGACGGCAACTGGGGCGGCATGGCGCCGCAGACCGGCCTCAGTGAGGTGCGGTTCTTCTATGTCCCCGTGCAGGCGTTCGGGCCCCAGCCGGCGGCCGCTACAACGGGCGTCAGCGTTGAGACCGAGCTGGATTGGCGGCCGGGCCGCGAGGCGACGTCGCACACCGTGTACCTTGGCACCGACAGGAACGCCGTGGCGGATGGCACCGCTGGGGCCAAAACCGTGGCCGATCACGGCTACAGCCCTGCGTCCTTGACCTTCGCGACCGAGTACTTCTGGAAGGTCGATGAGGTTGGCGCCACCGGCACCTATTCGGGCAACGTCTGGAGCTTCACGACCGAGGAATTCGCTCCGATCGATGGCTTCGAGAGCTACAATGACGAGGACGACCGCATCTATGATACCTGGATCGACGGCATGACCAACGGCGCCAGCGGCTCGACCGTCGGACACATACAGGCCCCGTTCGCGGAGAAGGCCATCGTCCACGGCGGACGCCAGTCCATGCCCCTGACGTATGACAATACGGCTTCCCCATTCTACTCCGAGGCCGAGCGGACCTTCGACACACCCCAGAACTGGACCGCTCATGGGGCCGACACCCTGTCGGTATACTTCCAGGGCGTCGCGCCAGCAGCAGGCAGCTCGGGACAAGGCCTGTACGTCACCGTCAAAGACAGCTCCGGCAAGTCGAAGACGGTGGCGCACCCGGATGCGGCGGCGGCGGCGAAAACGGGCTGGCAGCAGTGGAAGATTCCGCTGAGCGAGTTCACCTCGGCCGGCGTGAAAATGAATGCCGTCAAGATGATGACGATCGGCGTCGGCAACCGAGCCAGCCCGACGAAGGGTGGCACCGGCATCCTGTACATCGACGACATCGCGTACGGGCGTTCCTTCCCGTAGAGACGTAGAGTCCTGTGCCGCCATTGTCGGTGGTGGGCATGACGTGATACGGATTCGAAGAAACTCGTGCGCGGCACGGATCTTGTCATCCTGAGGCAAAGCCGAAGGATCTGGCCACCGAATCGGAGGTTTCTCTCGCTCGCAGCCCAGATCCTTCACTCCGTTCCGCTCCGCTCAGGATGACAAGTGGGGGCGCAAGAGTTAGCCAGAATCCGTATAAGGCCTGCTGTCGAGCCCTTGCGCCGGGATGCAGCCGAAAGCGCACATCGTGACCTAGGTCTGCAAGACACAGGGGGAAATGGGGTGCACTCGGCCGCCATTCAAATCCTGGCTGTCTGTCCAACCGCGGGTCGTCACCCGGTGGTTTCGGCGGCGGCTTGGTTGACTAAGAACAGGACCGCCATGCGGACGGCCAAGCCATTGGCAACTTGGCGGAGGATGACGCTGTTGCGGCCGTCGGCGACCTCGCTTTCGATCTCCAAGCCCCGATTGATCGGGCCGGGGTGCATTACGAGGATGTCCGGCTTGGCGCGTTGCATCCGCTCGGCGGTCAGGCCGAAGTAACGCGAGTATTCCCGCGTGGAGGGGAAGGGACTGCCGCCCAGACGCTCGAACTGGATGCGGAGCATGTTGATGACATCCACTTCCTCGATCACCTTGTCGAGGTTGTAGCTGACTTTCACCGGCAGCCGGCCGACCTCGGCGGGCATCAAAGTGGGGGGGCCGACGAACGTGACTTCGGCGCCCAGCTTGGTCATGGCCCACATGTCGCTGCGGGCGACGCGGGAATGGGCGATATCACCGACGATCGCGATTTTGAGCCCTTCGAGCGAGCCTTTCATCTGGCGGATCGTGTACACGTCAAGCAGGCCCTGCGTCGGATGCTCGCAGAAGCCGTCGCCCGCGTTGACGACGCAGGCCTTGATGTTGCGGCTCAGGAGCGTCGGGGCGCCGGCCGCGTTGTGCCGAATCACGACGATGTCGATGCCCATCGCTTCGAGATTTCGGGCGGTGTCGAGCAGGGTCTCGCCCTTGCTGACGGAGCTGGTCTTCTGCGTGAACTCGATGACGTCGGCACTGAGCCGGTTCGCCGCCAGGGTGAAGCTGTTGCGGGTCCGGGTGCTGTCCTCGAAGAAGAGGTTGACGACGACCTTGCCGCGCAGCGGGGGGGCCTTCTTCACCGAGCGGGTGCTGATTTCTTCGAAGCCCTTGGCCGTATCGAGAATGTGCGTGATCTCTTCCACGCTCAGGTCCCGCAGGCCGAGCAGGTGCTTTCGCTGCCACTGGAACGGTTTGCCTCTATGGATAATCGACATACTTGTCCCAAGCCGCCTTAGGGTCCTTCCCGGTGTGTAGTGCTCCACGATGTCCAGGATGCGGTCCATACGCTCCTATTCGACCACGACTTCGTCCTTCCCATCCGATTCTACCAGGTTGACTTGGATTGACTGTTCCGGCCGCACATCGGCCTTCTTGCCGTAGTAGTCCGCCTGGATGGGCAGCTCCCGGCCCGTCCTCTCGATGAGGACGGCCAGCCGGATTGCCTTGGGCCGGCCCAGGTCGATCAGGGCATCCATTGCCGCCCTGGCCGAGCGGCCCGTATACAGTACGTCATCGACCAGGATGATGGTCTTGCCGTCGATGTCGAAGCCAATTTCGGTGGTGCGGACCTGGGGCTGATTGTCCCCGTGCGGGGCGTTGAGGTCATCCCGGTAGAGCGTGATGTCCAAAGTGCCGCACGGAATGGACTTACGGAGCTTTTGCGACAAGCGGTCCGCCAGCCTCTGGGCCAGGATTTCGCCCCGGCTGCGGATACCGATGATCGCCAGTTCATTATCGGACGGTTGACCGCCGGCTGGTCGAGGGGGCTCGCAACCGGCGATTTGGTCGGCCACACTGCCCAGGGCCCGCTCGATCTGTTGGGCGTTGAGAATTACCTTCATAAGAATGCTTCAGGTTTCAAGTTGGAAGGCTCAAGAAAGTCACAGTTTGAAGTCTCTTCCAACTTCCTACTTCAAACGTGGCACCAACTCCTCAGTATACCGGCGCCGGTTCCGCAAGGCAAGTTTTCTGCGCGTGGTTCCGGGAATCTGCTTTACCAGTAGTGCCGCCCGCAGTATGCTAAGGCCAAAAGCTGGATTTTTCTTGAAAGCAGGGCGGTTTTCTGCTATCATAAGCCCAGTTGCTTCAGGGATGGGGATCACCGGCGACGGAGGTCGGTAACTGGGGGTAAGGCAGCGTGCACGAGGAGCATGTTCGCCATGTTGGGGATTCACGGGCTGAGGATGATTGAAAAAGCGGCAATCCTGCTCTCGCAATTATGGGTCGTAGCCCTTCTGACCGGCTCTGTTGCTGCCGGTGCGACGGAAGGCGCCGGTCCGGCCCTTCAGCCGCAGGCCCTCAACTGGGCGGGTGTCTACAACTTGCGGCAGATCGATCCGAATCTGACCGGGGCCGGCGTACGTGTCGGTGTCATTTGTCGCAGCCTCACGTACGTGAACGGCAATCCGCAGAACGATTACCAGCCGAACACCAAGCATGCCAGCTTCCGCAACGCTCAACTGCAATTCCATGACGGCCGGACATTGGTGGCGCGGGAATCCGCCCATTCGACGGCGGTCTGCTCCATCCTGTTCGGCGACGATCCGGCGGGAGTGACGCCGTACCTGGACCCGTTCTCGTACCAGGGGGTCGTGCCGGCCGCTGAGGGCCACGTCTACGAGATGATTCACTTCGTGACGCAGAACGTGCACCCGCAGAATGCACCGAAGGTGGACGTGGCGACCGCCAGTTTCGGCCAAGAGCTGGAAGATTGGTGGACGCGGGGCATCGAGGCCCTGATCGAGCACCAGGGCATGGTTTTTGTGGCCAGCATCGGCAACGGGTCGAACGCGTCCGAGCCGCCGTTTTATCCCGGCGCCGGGGCCAATTCGATCGGCGTGGGCGTGGTCAGCTCCGTCAGTGCCGTCAATCCCGCGACGAAACTCTCGCATTTTGCCCTCGCCTACCCGCAAGAGTCGAGCGCGGGGCCGACGGATGACGGGCGGTGCAAGCCGGACATCATCGCGCCCGGCAACTGCCTCGTCGCGGCCGCCGACGGCAATGACGGATACGCGATGGCGGGCAATTGGTCGAGCTTCTCGACACCGCTGGCCGCCGGTGTGGTGGGCCTGCTCATCCAGGCGGCCAAGCAGAATGAGAGTCTCCAGTTGGCCGTATCGCCCGAGGGCGGCAATTGCGTGCTCAAGACGATCCTGATGAGCTCGGCCACGAAGCTGCCATACTGGCACAAGGGCCGGCTGAGCGTCGAAGACGACCACGAGGTGCCGCTCGACTACGTGCAGGGCGCCGGGGTGGTCAATGCGGCCCGTGCGTATCGGCTTCTGACGGCGGGGCGGGGCAAGCCGGGCGACGTGGCGAAGGCGGGCTGGGACCTCAATCAGCTCGACCTCCAGCGGGCGTTTCAGCAGGTGTACCGCGTCGCGGTCGATGAGCCGGCCGGCAAGGTCCTCACCGCCACGCTGGCCTGGAACCGCCATTACAGTGAGAAGTACCCGTTCGAGCATCTGTCCGACACGGACAGCGACCTTCGGCTCGAAGTATGGGCGGTGAACCCGGCCCATCCGAGCCAGGATATCCTGTTCGACTACAGCGATAGCCGCCTGGACAACGTGGAGCACGTCTCCTTTGCCACGCTGGCCGAGTATACCCAGTACAAGGTTGTGGTTTCGTACTCGAACCTCAATGGGCGAATGCCGGCGGTGGCGAGCGAGCGGTATGCGTTGGCCTGGACCGTGGACGACAAGCCCCGCGAGGAGAGTATCCTTTGGTACGACCTCAATGGCGACGGCATCGTGGACGGGCAGGATCTTGCCATTCTGATGGGCAACCTGACGGCGGAGCGGGAATCGTCGCAGGCCTATCTCATCGGTGACGTCAACGGGGACGGCACCATCGACGATCTCGACGTGCAGCAGATGCTGGTGCGTCAGAATCGCACGGCGGATTGGTACGCCAACAACGTGGCGAAATAGTCACGGTGGGATTCGTCGGACGGCAGCGGTCGCGAAGCTCGTTCGTGGTGACGCCGTAAGGCGTTGCTTGGAAAGTGTGAAGTTGGAAGTGGGAAGTGCCAAGAGAGGCGACCCGATACTTCATCCGGGACGCTTCCAACTTGAGACTCCCTTCCGATGCCCTTGCGGGCACACGACAAACGGGAAGACACGAGCCTCATAACCGATGGACGGGAATCGTGAATAGAGCCAATCTCTTCCTCTGTGCTCTGTTGATTTGTCTGGCCGGGGTCGTCAACGCCTCGGCAGCCGAGCGCTGGCGGTTCATCATCACCTGTGACAGCCGGGGCAGCGTTCTGGCCGGTGTCAACGACCCGATTCTCTCGGAGATGGCTCGCGAGACGCTGCGGTCGGACGCGGATTTCGTGATCTTCGCCGGGGACCTGGTGTACGGGGCTGGCGTCCCCCCCGAGCGGTTTGAGCGGCAACTGTGGACTTGGGTCGCGCTCATGCGGCCGGTCTACGACGCCGGGGTCGGCGTCTACGTCTGCCGGGGCAACCACGAGCAGGGCGATACGTGGTACACCGATCCCAATGAGCCGCCCGACCCGGTAGACAACTACGCCCTTCGCTGGCTGAACGTCTTCGGCAGCGACGAGCACCCCGAGTTGAAGCTTCCCGACAACGGCCCAGCGGGCGAGAAGTACATGTCCTACGCGGCGGTGCACAAAAACGCCTTGGTCATCGGGCTGGACCAGTACGCGGGGATGTGGCATCACGCCGTTCATTCCGTGAACCAGAAGTGGCTGGACTCCCAACTGCAAGCCAACACGAAGCCTCATGTGTTCGTCTTCGGTCACGAGGAGGCTTTTCGCACCCTGCACACGGACTGTCTGGACGCCCACCCGGATCAGCGCGATGCCTTCTGGCGCAGCCTCAAGGCGGCGGGGACCCGGCTGTACACCTGCGGCCACGACCACTATTACGATCACGCCTGGGTGGATGACGGCGACGGCGACCCCAACAACGACATTCACCAGCTCATCGTGGCGACGGCGGGAGCTCCCCTGTACACGTGGAGTCCTCCGTACCGCGGGGACAATGGGGACTTCTGGGTGTCGCAGCTTTACCACGCCGAGCGCTGGGGCTACGTAATTGTGGATGTGAACGGTTTTGACGTCACGACCACCTGGATGGAGCGGCAGAACAGCGATGCGTTGCACCCCGGCGTCTACAAGGCGGCATACGTGTGGCGCTACACGGTCCCGGCCGGGCCCGTGGTCCTACAGCCCAACGGCGGCGAGCAGCTTGCAGCCGACCGGTCGTACACCATTCAGTGGCGAGTTGTGGAGGGAACGCCCGTCGCGCGCGTCGCCATCGAGTATTCCCTGGACGGTGGCACAACGTGGGTATCGGGGGGCGAAACGGACAACACCGGCTCGTACCTATGGTCTGTGCCGTCAGTCATTTCCGACACGTGTCTTGTGAGAATCCGCGACGCGCACGACCCGTCCATCGGAGATGCGAGCGACCGGCCGTTCGCCATCGTCGAGTGGCAGGGAGGCGAGCCCGCTGTTGACTCGAATGACTGCCATGAGAGTACAAAGACGAGCGATGCCCAAGTAGGTCGTGCGTCCCCGCACGACAACCGTTAGCCGAGTGAGGGCGCCAAGATGCGGTCGGAATGCAGGGGGCAGTCCATGCGGTTCTTGTAGGACGAGCGTCCTCGCTCGTCTATCCTGAGAACCCACAATCACAGGGGAGATGTCGTGCGAAGACGCACGACCGGGGTGGCGAGCGGGGACGCTCGCCCTACCAAGAAACCGCTTTCTTTCGCCCGGCGTTTCTGGTATGAGTATCCCTGTTATTGTGGTCTTTGCAGGGGCATAGGTGCGCTATGGCGAATCAGCTTTTGATCAAGAACGGGCGGGTGATCGATCCGGCCAATCAACTCGACAAGACGTGCGATGTCCTGCTTGTGGACGGCAAGGTGGCCGAGGTCGGCAATCTCAACGGGGCTGTCGAGAAAACCGTTACGCGGGTCATCGATGCCACGGGCAAGCTGGTCACGCCCGGGTTGATCGATATCCACGTCCATTTCCGCGACCCGGGCGACGAGGAAGAGGAGACGATCGCCAGCGGCTCGACGGCGGCGGTAGCGGCCGGTTTCACCTCGGTTGTCTGCATGCCGAACACGAACCCGGCTATCGAGAGCGAGACCGACGTCGAGTACGTCCATCGCAAAGGCCGCCAGACCCGCAAGACCCATGTCTACGTCATGGGCGCGATCACGAAGAAGCGGGAGGGGGTCGAACTGGCCGAGATGGGGATGATGGCCGAGGCGGGGGCTCGCGGATTCACCGACGACGGCAACGGCGTGCAGAACTCCGCCGTCATGCTGCAGGCCTTGAAGTACGCCAAGATGTTCGACGTGGTCGTCGCCCAGCACTGCCAGGACAACAGCTTCGCGGCCAACGGCGTGATGAACGCTGGGTATTGCTCGACGATCCTGGGCCTGCCCGGCATGGACGCCCTCGCGGAAGAGGCCATGCTGTGGCGGGACATCCAACTGGTTCGAAAGACGCAGGGCCGCTACCACGCCCAGCACATCTCCACGATGGGTTCCGTCGAGATCGTTCGGCAGGCGAAAAAAGACTCCCTTCCGGTTTCCTGCGAGGTCACGCCGCACCATCTGCTGCTGACCGAAGAATGCTGCTCCGAGTACGACACGAATTACAAGGTGAACCCGCCATTGCGGAGCCGAAAGGATGTGGACGCTCTGAAAGCGGCGATGGCGGAGGGCCTGGTCGATGCCCTGGCGACGGACCACGCGCCGCACCTGCAAAGCGAAAAAGAGCTGGAATTTCTGGCCGCACCTTTCGGGATCGCCAGCTTGGAGTGTGCTCTCGGGCTTTACGTCAAGGCGTTGATCGAGCCGAAGATCCTCGACTGGCCCGGCTTGATCCGGCTGATGACCGCCAATCCCGCTCGCATCATCGGCGTGGACAAAGGCACCCTCACCCGCGGCAAGCAGGGCGATGTCACGATCATCGACCCAAACGCGGAGTGGCAGATCGACGTGAACAAGTTCGTCTCCAAGAGCCGCAACTGCCCCTATCACGGCTGGACCATCAAAGGCAAAGTCGAAAAGACCATCGTCGGCGGCGAGGTGCGCTTCGAACTGTAGGGTGCCTTGGCAAACACAGAGCGTGGAGCTATAATCTCTGCATGGATCGCGATACGCTGCTTAGGCAAGTAAAAGAAACCGTTTTGACGATCGAACCGGCGGCCGAAATCATCCTCTACGGCTCTCGTGCGCGGGGCGATTCGCATGTTGAGTCGGATTGGGACTTTTTGGTTCTGGTGCACGGACCTGTCGATGATGATCGCGTTGACAGAATTCGGCACCGGCTTTACGAGATTGAGTGGGAGTCCGACCAGGTTCTCTTGTCAATTGTGCGCAGTCGTGAGCAATGGAGTAGCCAGCCGCTGAGCGGTACGCCGTTTCACCGAAATGTCGAACTTGAGGGAATCGCGTTGTGACGACAGCGATCTTCTCTGGTTGAGGGGATCGAGGGGAAGAACATCAACCGAGGTGTTCAGTGGAGGGAAAGACCATGGTGTGGGCACGGAAAGACTGGACAGTAGGGGTAGCGATTGGGCTGGGGATTCTGAGCGTGGTCTGCGGACCCGCGCTGGGGCGGGAGGGGAAGCCGGTGATTCCCCCACAGGATGTGAAGTTGGTGATTCACCCACAGAAGATATCTGCCGAGGCGGGCAAATACGTGTTGTTGCCGCCGCCGGCGTCGCTGACCGACGGGGATGCGGTCCCATGGTACGAGAAGGCGGCGAAGACGCTGCCGGAAAAGAAAAGCGACGATCAGATCCGCCAATGGTTGAAGATGCCTATCGATCAGTTGCCGGCCGATCAGGTGGAGCAGACATTGACGCAGTACGTGGAGAGCTTCAAAGGCGTTGCCAAGGCGATCAAGTGCCGGGACTGCAACTGGCCCGCATGGAAGCCGGGGACACAGGTGGCGAACGCCGAGGAATATCACAGGCTTGCTTTAGGCATCCGGCTCTGGGCCAGACTCGAATTGTCGCGGGGCGAATACGAAGGGGCGGTGCTCGCCATGCAGACGGGATTTGGGATGGCCAGGCAGTTTGGGCAGGCACCAGCACTCGCGCAGCTACAGTTCGGGGTGGCGATCGCCGGCACTTCGTGCAGGGAGATCGAAGAACTCGTGCAGATGGAGGGTTCGCCGAACCTGTATTCGGCACTGGCTGGTTTCCCGAAGCCATTTGCGGATGTGGAAAAGGCCATTGAAAGCGAGAAGAAGGCGGCATCATCGGCGGGGCTGTTGGGCCGATTGGCCAGTAGGCAGTCCGAGAGTGTGATGAAACCGGCGTACGATGCAATGCGAGCCTTTGTGAAAAGACTGGACAGAGATCTGGCTGCTTTGCAGTGTATCGAGGCGATCCGCGCTTATGCGGCTTCGCACGGCGGGCAACTGCCGCAGACTCTGGCCGAGATCACGGAGGTCTCTGTGCCCAAAGATCCTACCAGTGGCGCGGCGTTTCGCTACTCTCGGACGGGAGCGACGGTGGTACTCGAATCGCCCGCTCCGCCCGGCGGCGAGAAAAGGGAAGAACTCCGTTACGAGATCACCGTGAAGAACTGAGGGTGGACGGCTCGGGCGGAATACGGCATAATTGGCTTATGACGATTATTGACGGGGACAACCTGTTGTGGGCGCTGCGCGAGGCGTTTGACGAGCGGGAGATTGCGACCGAGATCGAGATGTGCCGGGTCTTGAGCCGTTACTTTGCATCGACCGGCGAACCGGGGCAAGTGGTCTTCGACGGGGCTGGGCCGGCGGACCGAAGCGAGTTCGACACGATCGCGAACCCGGAGATCATCTTTGCCGGCTTCAGCCGGGACGCCGACAGCGTCATTGAGGAGCGGCTCAAGGCGAATACCTCGCCCCGGCGTGTGACGGTGGTCAGCAGCGACCGCAGGCTGCGAAAGGCGGCCGCCATGCGAAAGGCCGCGGGGGTCAAATCCGAGGACTTCTGGGAGCTGGTTCGAAAAGAGCTGGCTCGCAAGAAGCCGCGAAAGAAAGAGCCCGAAGAGAAGAGAGAAGGGCTCACGGACGGCGAGACGGACCAGTGGATGGAAGCCTTCGGCCTGGACGAGTAGACAGACGGTTCTGGGCAGGACTGCTGGGCTGGGTGGCACGGCCAAACTTGTTTGACCGTGCTTGGATGGAAGCGTTCCGTGGCCCAGGAAGACACGCTCAAGCTGCGCTTGGGCGTGGCACCCATCACAGGGCTTGTCCGCCGGAAATTTGTATTGCCTGAGCCGGCGAGACGGTGTATAAAAGCCTTTTCTTCGCATGCCTGGATCTGCGTGAAGACAGGGAGGACCAGCTCTTACGCAGATCCGCACATTGGGATGGGTCCAGAGGCCACCTGCGAGGGGATTTATTTTGAGCTAAGTTGTTTGGGGTTCGGTCCTTATAGGAATTGGAGATTCTATGAAGCGTAAGATGGTGACGACGGACGGAAATGGGGCGGCGGCACATTCCGCCCATGCAACGAATGAAGTCATTGCGATTTATCCGATCACGCCGAGCTCCCCGATGGGCGAGATCGCGGACGCCAAGACCGCCAAAGGCGAGCCGAACATCTGGGGCACCGTCCCGTCGGTCACCGAAATGCAGTCGGAAGCCGGAGCGGCGGGGGCCGTGCACGGGGCTTTGGCGGCGGGCGCCTTGACGACGACGTTCACGGCCTCGCAGGGCCTGCTGCTGATGATTCCGAACATGTACAAAATCGCGGGCGAGCTGCTGCCCACGGTATTCCATATCACCGCGCGGTCGCTGGCCTGTCATGCCCTGTCCATCTTCGGCGATCACTCGGACGTGATGACCTGCCGCGAGACGGGCTTCGGCATGCTCTGTTCGTGCAGCGTGCAGGAGGTCATGGATTTCGCGTTGATCTCGCAGCAGGCGACGCTGGCTTCGCGGGTGCCTTTCATGCACTTCTTCGACGGGTTCCGAACGAGCCACGAGGAGCAGAAGGTCGAGGAGCTGACGTTTGACGACATGCGGGCGATGATCGACGACGAGCTGGTGGCCCAGCACCGGGCCCGGGCGCTGACGCCGGACCGGCCCGTGATGGGCGGCACGGCCCAGAACCCGGACGTCTACTTCCAGGGCCGCGAGACGTGCAATCCGTTCTACCTGGCCACGCCCAAGATCGTCGAAGAGACGATGGACAAGTTTGCCGGGATTGTCGGCCGGCAATACAAGCTGTTCGACTACGTCGGGGCGCCGGACGCCGAGAAGGTCATCATCATGATGGGCAGCGGCGCCGAAACGGCGCACGAGACGGTCGATTACTTGAACGCAAAGGGCGCGAAGGTTGGCCTGATTAAGGTCCGGCTGTATCGGCCGTTCAGCACGAAGCACTTTATGGCCGTGCTGCCCAAGACCGTCAAGAAGATCGCCGTGCTGGACCGCACGAAAGAGCCGGGCGCACTGGGCGAGCCACTGTATCTTGACATCCGAACAGCAGTCGGCGAAGCGATGGCCGACGGCATTGCCCCGTTTGACAAGTATCCCGTGATCGTCGGCGGCCGTTACGGCCTGGGCTCGAAGGAATTCACGCCCGCCATGGTCAAGGCGGTTTACGACAATCTCGATGCTGCCAAGCCCAAGCGAGGTTTCACGGTCGGGATCGTCGATGACGTGACGAATACGAGCCTCAATGTCGATGATTTGTTCCAGATCCCCTCGGAGGGGATGTACCGCGCGATGTTCTACGGCCTTGGCTCCGACGGCACGGTCGGCGCCAACCGCAACTCCATCAAGATCATCGGCGAGCTGACGGACAACTATGCCCAGGCGTACTTCGTGTACGATTCGAGGAAGGCCGGGACGATAACGGTCTCGCACCTGCGGTTCGGCAAGAAACAGATTCAACGGCCGTACCTGATCAACCAGGCGGACTTCGTCGCGTGCCACAATCCGAGCTTCCTCGAAAAGTACGACATGCTGTCCTCGGCCCGCAAGGGGGGCACGTTCCTGCTGACGAGTTTCCACGGCGCCGATAAGGTCTGGGACACGCTGCCGCAGGAAGTGCAGAAGCAGATGATCGCCAAGAAGCTCAAGTTCTACGTGATCGACGCGATCTCGCTGGCCCAGGAGATCGGCCTCGGCGGCCGCATCAACGTGATCATTCAGACGGCGTTCTTCAAGATCAGCAACATTGTTCCGCTCGATAAGGCGGTCGTTGCGATCAAGGACGCCATCCGCAAGACCTACGGCAAGCGGGGCGAGAAGGTCATCGAGATGAACAACGCCGCGGTGGATAAGGCCGTCAGCCGGGTGTACGAGGTCAAGGTACCGGCCAAGGTCACGAGCAAGACCAAGATGCCGCCGGTGGTGCCGGCGGATGCGCCGGAGTTCGTGCGGACAGTGACGGCCGAGCTGATGGCGATGCGGGGCGATTCCGTGCCCGTCAGCAAGTTCCCCGTGGACGGCCGGTTCCCGGTCGGCACGACCCAGTACGAGAAGCGAAATATCGCGGTCAATATCCCGGTCTGGCAGCCGGAGCTGTGCTTGCAGTGCGGCATGTGCTCGCTGGTCTGTCCCCATGCGACGATTCGAATCAAGGATTATGACCCGAAGTCGCTCCAGGGCGCACCGGAAGCGTTCAAGAGCATCGACGCCAAGGGCAAGGAATTCAAAGGCATGAAGTTCACCGTCCAGGTCGCGCCGGAAGATTGCACCGGCTGCGGCGCCTGCGTCCAGACCTGCCCGGGCGCCGAGCGCGGTCCGGACAAGCAGCCGACCGGCCGCAAGGCCATCAACCTGGAGATGCAGGAGCCGATTCGCGAGCGCGAGCGAAAGAACTACGCGTTCTTCCTCTCGATCCCGAACACGGACGCGGTCCTGTTCAAGGCCAATACGGTCAAAGGCAGCCAGTTGATCCAGCCGCTGTTCGAGTACTCCGGCGCGTGCGCCGGCTGCGGCGAGACGGCCTACGTCAAGCTGCTGACGCAACTGTTCGGTGATCGTGCCTACATTGGCAACGCGACCGGCTGCTCGTCCATCTACGGCGGCAACCTGCCGACGACGCCCTACACGACGCGCAAAGACGGCCGTGGGCCGACTTGGTGCAACAGCCTCTTTTAGGACAACGCCGAATTCGCGATGGGCATGAGGCTGACGGTCGATCAGTTCCGTCAGACGGCACTTTTCCTTCTGGACAAAGTCGTCGAGACCGGTTGCGTGGACAAAGCCCTCGCGGCTGAGATCCGAGCGGCCACCTTGGCCGATGACCCGGAGCAAGTTGCCATTGAGGCGCAGCGTGGCCGGATCGAGCAGTTGAAGAAGCAGTGCGGCAAGCAGGGCGATTGTGCCGACTGCAAGCAGTTACTCACCGTGGCCGACTACCTCGTTCGCAAGAGCGTCTGGGCGGTCGGTGGCGACGGCTGGGCCTACGATATCGGCTACGGTGGCCTGGACCACGTGCTGGCCTCCGGCAAGAAGGTCAACGTTCTGGTGCTGGACACCGAGGTTTACTCCAACACCGGCGGCCAGATGTCGAAATCGACGCCCCGGGCGGCCGTGGCGAAGTTCGCGGCGGCCGGCAAGCAGGCCCCGAAGAAGGACCTGGGCCTGCTCGCGATGGTGTACGGGAGCATCTATGTGGCCAAGGTGGCGATGGGCGCCAACGCGAGCCAGGCCGTCAAGGCGTTTGCCGAGGCCGAGGCGTACACGGGTCCGTCGCTGATCATCGCGTACTCGCATTGCATCAATCATGGCTTCAACCTGACGACCGGCTACGAAGAGCAGAAGAAGGCGGTGGCGAGCGGGCATTGGCCGCTGTACCGGTTCGACCCGAGGCTCAAGGAGCAGGGCAAGAACCCGCTGCAGCTCGATTCGAAGCCGCCGACCATCGAGTTCTCCGAGTACGCCTACAACGAGGATCGGTACAAGTCCCTGAAGCAATCGAAGCCGGAGGTCGCAGCCGAGCTGATGAAGCTGGCCAATCGCGACGCCGTCGAGCGATACGTGTTGATGGAGCAGTTGGCGGGCCTCAAGTGCGGACAGTGTCAGCCGGGGGCCGCCGAGCCGAGTCCTGAAACCAAAGAATAGACGGTAGGGGCAAAGTATGGTCGCACGGGTGATGCAGAGTGCCGTTTTGATCGTCCTGACCAGTTTGACGTTGACCGGCTGTGGTCGGCAGGTTTTGAAGGAGTCTTCACCGAACTTCGACCTGCTGGCCACAGGCCCGGCTCAGAAGGTGCTGCCGACGGTGCGGCCCGGCGTCTCGGAGGCGGTTGACGCCGCCGGCGGCCTGGAGACCTGGAAGCAGTGTACGAGAATCGAGTTCGGCGCCGTCGTGAAGGCGTGCGCTCGCGACGGCAGCTTCTATCTGACCCAGCAGGACTTGGTCCTGTGCCCCTGGTCGGACGCGCTCCAGGTCACGGCCCACGAGCCGCAGGCGGATTTCGTTTGGCAGGTGGTGGGCGGGCGGTATTACCTGCCCCAGGCGGACCCAAATTTGGATGTGTCGCCCTTGGGTAGCGAACGGTGCGACTATGCCTATGCCGTGCTCCAGATCGTCACGGCCCCCGCACGCATGCTCGAAGATGGACTCGTGTTGACGCCCAGGCCGGCGGTCGTGCAGATCGACGGCCAGTGGTATCTTCCCATTGACGCCAAGCACGCCGAGAAGGACAATTCCGGCGCGAAGGCCCGCGACAAAGGGGGCGTCGAGCCCCACTGGACGCAGAGCATCTTCTTTCAGGATCAGAGCCGGCCTTTGGTGGACATGATCTGGTGTGGCGACCCTGACGCGAAGAAGTTCCTCATCGTTCGCGGCTACGACTACGCCAAAATCACGGTCGGCGGCGTGAAGGTTCCCACCAAGATCGAGGTATTCCAGTCCGATTCTGATGCCAACCTCGGGCCGCGTCTGGCCTTGGTTGACCTGAAGCGATAGACCGATGGCACATGTCGGCGATGGCTTGATGCCGCCGCGCGACTGTGTGACCCAGCCTTATCGGGTCTGTCATCCTGAGCGCCAGCGAAGGATCTGGGCTTGACACGCCAACGGGCATGGGCTTCATTTGTTGCCCAGATGCTTCGCTTCGCTCAGCATGACAAAGGGGGGCTTGGCTTGCCACAAAGGTAGTCGCGCCCAGGCGGTTGCGTCGCTCGGGGCCGCGAACTATTATGGTCGGGCGGCCGTAGGGAACGTAGCCGTACAGAAGTCGCGTTTTCAGGTTAAGCCGGGCGGGTCGTTGCGCTACGAATGTCAACACGGACCACAATCTGGACTTCCTACATTAGTGCTCTTGTTATCGCACTGATAGCCTTTTTCGCCATCCGAGCCACGCGGATGGCGCCGAAGGAGGCCGGGCAGAAGGCACAAGACAGGACAACGATTGCGATTCCCGCCCCGAATCCGCAATCCGCAATTCGCAATCCGCAATCGACCGACAGTTGGCCCATGTTTCACGGCGGCCAGGGCCTGCTGGGACGAGCGGAAGGGGACTTGGCTGACTCCCTCAAGTTGCTGTGGAAGTTCAAAACGGGCGCCGAGGTCAAGTCATCTGCGGCCATCTCGCAAGGGCGGGTCTTCATTGGCTCCTCCGATGAGAATGTCTACGCCCTCGATCTATCGACCGGCCAAAGGCTTTGGTCTTATAAAACCGGGGGCAGTGTGGAGGCGGCCCCCTGCGTTCTGGATAGGCGCGTGTTCATAGGCTCCGCCGACGGCTTCCTTTACGCCCTGGATGCGGGGACGGGCGCGCTGAAGTGGAAGTACGAGACGGGCGGCCAAATCCTGGGCTCGGCGAACTGGACCCGCGCGCCGGATGGGCAGAAAACGTGGATTCTCGTCGGCAGCTACGACAACAAGCTGCACTGCGTCGATTCCCAAACGGGCCAGCTCATCTGGGCGTTCGAGACGGGCAACTACGTCAATGGGTCGCCCGCCGTGGCCGATGGCAAGTGCGTCTTCGGCGGGTGCGACGCGCTGATCCACGTCGTGTCCCTGGCCGACGGCGCCAAGGTGACGGAGATCGACAGCGGCTCTTACATCGCTGCCTCCGCCGCGTTCCTGGATGGCGAGGTCTACGTGGGCAACTACGGCAACGTCTTGCTCAAGGCGGATCTGAAGACGGGGCAGGTCGTCTGGAAGTACGCGCAGAGCGATGCCCCGTTCTTCTCGTCGCCCGCCGTCGCGGATCAGGTGGTGGTCATCGGGGGGCGCGATGAGTACGTTCACTGTGTTCGCCGGGACAATGGCGGGAAGGTTTGGACGTTCAAGACCCAAGGCGAGGTGAACAGCTCGCCGGCGCTCTGCGGGGACAAGGTCGTCGTGGGCAGCGACGACGGCCGGCTCTATATGTTGGCCGTGGCGGACGGCAAGCTGCGTTGGTCCTACGAGATGGGCAAGCCCGTCACGTCATCGCCGGCGGTGGCCGGCGCGGTCGTCGTGGTCGGATGCGACGACGGGTATGTCTATGCGTTCGCTCCGAAAGCGGCGGAGGGGAGAAAAACGCGATGAGAATAGTCCAAATCTGTCCCAGTTCGGGAGACAGTTTCTACTGCGAGAACTGCCTCCGCGACGCCGCCTTGGTCAAGGCGATGCGAAAGCTGGGGCACGATGTCCTGATGGTGCCCCTCTATCTGCCCCTGGCGGCCGACAAGACCGAGCCGCTGAGCAACGCCCCGATTTTCTTCGGCGGGATCAACGTTTATCTCCAGCAGAAGCTGACGCTTTTTCGGAAAACGCCGCGCTGGATCGACCGATGGTTCGATTCCCGCCGGCTGCTCGAATGGGCCGGCCGCCAGGCGGGTATGACCAGCGCGCGGGACTTGGGGGAAACGACGATCTCCATGCTCCAGGGCGAGGACGGGTGGCAGGTGAAGGAACTGGACCGATTCGTCGACTGGCTCCAAACGGAGCCGCAGAAGCCCGACGTGGTGTGCCTGTCCAACATTCTGCTCGCGGGCATGGCCCGGCGGATCAAGGAGAGGCTTGGCGTTCCGGTCGTCTGTCTGCTCCAGGATGAAGACGGCTTTCTCGACGGGTTGTCCTCGCCCTATGCTGAGCGGGCCTGGGAGGTTGTTCGCGATCGGGCTCGCGACATCGACGCGTTCCTGGCCGTCAGCAAGTACTACGCGGATGCCATGTCGCTGCGGCTGGGACCCCACGCCTCACGCGTACGCGTGGCTTACATGGGGGTGGAGCTGGGCGAATACGTGGGGGGCGACCGCGGGCCCGTGGCACCGACGATCGGCTTTCTTTCGAGGATGTGTCCGGAACGCGGGTTGGAGAGACTGGTCGATGCCTTCCTCCTCCTCAAGAGAAACGAAAAGCTGTGGCCGGCGAAGCTGCGGATTTGCGGCGGCAAGATGACCTGCGACGAGCCTTTCGTCGAGCGGCTGCGGAGCAAGCTGGCGGCCGCCGGCGTTCTGGCGGACGTGGATTTTGTGCCGGGTTTCGACCGCGAGTCCAAAGTGGGTTTTTTGCAGAGTCTTTCCGTGTTGTCCGTGCCGGAGGAAAAGCCCGTGGCCTACGGGCTGTACGTGTTCGAAGCCTTGGCGATGGGGATCCCCGTGGTCGAGCCGGCGCTGGGCTGCTTCCCGGAGATCCTCGCCATGACGGGCGGCGGCGTGCTGTACGAGCCGAACACGGCGGAAAAGCTCGCCGAGGCGCTGGCGCCGCTGTTGCTGGACCCACCGGCCGCTCGGCGGCTCGGAGCGGAGGGTCGCGCGGGCGTGGCTAAGTCGTTCGAGATTGGGCAGACGGCGCACCAGATGATCGGCGCCTATGAACGAATCATTCAACGGGTATAGCGGGGACAGGGATGGTTGAGCTGGTTGAGGTAACGAAAGCCTATGGCGAGCCGGGCGGGGCCGGCGCGGTGAGTGTGCTCAAAGGGATCACGCTCAAGATCGAGCCGGGCCGGTCCGTTGTGATTGTCGGTCCTTCCGGCTGCGGCAAAAGCACGCTGCTCAATATCATCGGAGGGCTGGACCATCCGACGAGCGGCCACGTGCTGCTGGACGGCAGGGACCTCGCGGGACTGAACGATGAGGAACTCGCACGGATTCGCAATCGTCAGATTGGGTTCGTGTTCCAGTTGCACCACTTGCTGCCTCAGTGCACAGTGCTGGAGAATGTGCTGATCCCCACCTTGGCCGAGCGGGACGGCTCGTCGCGTAATGAGGTCCGCGAGAGAGCGAAGGCCCTACTCGCCCGCGTCGGTTTGGAAGACCGCACGTCGTATCGGCCGGGCGAGCTGTCGGGCGGGCAACGGCAGCGCGTGGCCGTCGCGCGGGCGCTCATCAATACGCCGAAGTTGCTGCTGGCCGATGAGCCGACCGGCTCGCTGGATGAGAGCACGTCCCAGAGCATTGCCGAGCTGCTGGCCGAGCTGAACCGGGACCAGGGCGTGACGTTGGTGGTTGTGACCCACTCCCGCGAGCTGGCTGCGCGGATCGGGCACGTGATGGAGCTCCGCGGCGGGACTCTGCGTGATCGAGGCCAATCATGAGTCTGTGGCGGCTGGTCACACGCAGCATCGGGTTCTACTGGCGGACGAACCTGGCCGTCCTGCTGGCCGTCGTTGTCGCGACGGGCGTGCTCACCGGGGCGCTGGCGGTTGGCGATTCGGTGCGATACACGCTCCAGAAGACCCTGGAGGCTCGCCTGGGACAAGTCGAGTTGGCCGTCCTGCCGCAGGGCCGATACTTTCGGGCGGCGTTGGCGGAAGATCTGGAACGGCCGCTCGGCGGAACCGTTGCGCCGGTTCTGCAAGTGTCCGGCATCATCACGAATGACGATGGCTCGCAGCGCGTCAACCGGGTCCAAGTCCTCGGTGTGACGGACAAGTTCTATGCGGTTGGTCCCGGCGCAGTAGGTCGTGCGTCCCCGCACGACGTCGTAGCATGGGCGTCCCGCCCATGGATTGGGGATCACGGGCAAGATGCCCGTGCTACGGGCGAAGACGGGGCGGCGGGAGTAGTCCTGAGCGAGCCTGTGGCACGTAGGCTTGGCGTTGCGGTTGGGGAGGAGGTGGTGCTTCGGGTCGAGAAGCCGGGACTGATGCCTCGCGATGTGCCCTTGGTCTCCGACAAGGACCGGACGGTTGCCTTCCGACTGAAGGTGCAAGCCATTGCCGACGATTCCACCTTCGGCCGGTTCGATCTTCAGGCAAACCAGGCATCGGCGCTCAACATTTTCGTCCCCTTGTCCTGGCTGGGCGAACAGATCGAGCAGCCGGGTCGGGCCAATATGTTGCTCGCGGCCCATCTCAAGAGCGGCGTCTTGGCGGATCAGATGAGCACGGCTGTGAAGAGAGCCTGGCAGCTTGCCGATGCGGGGCTGGAGTTGGAGCGGCTCTCGAAGCAGGACGTGCTGGAGCTTCGCAGCCGGCGGGTCTTCGTGGATGAGTCGATCGGTGCCGAGGCGTTGAAGGCCGGCGCGAAGGCCCAGGGCATTCTCACCTACTTCGTCAATGAGGTCCGCCTGGGGGATAAGACGACGCCGTATTCGATGGTGGCGGCGCTGGCCGACGGGCGGGTGGTTCCGGCCGACATGCACAGCGACGAGATCGCCATCAACCAGTGGCTCGCGGACGATCTTGGCGTCAAGGTCGGCGATTCGGTAGATGTCACGTACTTCGTCATTGGTCCCCGGCGGCAATTGCTGGAGCAGCACAGCCGGCTCAAGGTCATCAGGATCGTGCCGACGGATGATCCGGCCTGCGATCCCACACTGATGCCGCGATTCCCCGGCCTGGCCGATGTCAATAACTGCCGGGATTGGAAGCCGGGGATTCCAGTCGATCTGAACAAGATCCGCCCGAAGGATGAGCAGTACTGGAACGAGCACCGTGGCACGCCCAAGGCTTTCGTCACTCTGGAGGCCGGCCAGCGGATGTGGCGCAATCAGTATGGAAGCCTGACGGCCGTGCGGTATCCCTGGCGACAGGGGCTTGCCGAGGAGATCGAGCGGCACCTGATGAGCAGTATCGACCCGGCCTCGCTCGGGCTGTTCTTTCAGCCGGTGCGCGATCGCGGCACACAGGCCAGCCGCCAAGGAACCGACTTCGGCGAGCTGTTTGGCGGCCTGAGCATGTTCCTGATTGCCTCGGCGGTGATCCTGATCGGTCTGCTCTTCGTGTTCGGTGTCGAGAGCCGCCGCGGGCAGATTGGCATGCTGATGGCGGTTGGATGGCCGGCCAAGCGGGTGAGGCGATTGCTCCTGGCGGAAGGCGGGATCGTAGCACTGCTTGGGACGATAGCCGGTGTCGGCGTTGGCCTGCTCTACACTCGATTGATGGTCTATGGCCTTGCCACTCTGTGGAGCGGCGCGGTCGGCGGGGCTCAGATTTACTTTCATGTACGCGACTTGACACTCCTGGGGGGCGGTCTCGGCGGCCTTGGTGCGGCGCTGGTGGCCATCTGGCTGACCCTCCGCACGCAGGCGACACAGCCCGCGCATCAGTTAATGACTGGCAGCTCGGAGGATGCCTTTTCCCGAGGGATTCGGCGGTCGCGAGGCAGGTTCGGTGTCGTGGCAGCCATCGTCTCGTTTGTCGGGGTGGCGATCCTCCTGCGGATGATGCCCACCGGTGGCGGCGAGGCGACGGCCGGGGCTTTCTTCGGGGCCGGGGCGCTGCTTCTCGTCGGGACGTTGGGCCTGAGCCACGCCGTACTGCGGATGGCGGCCGTGGGCTGGAATAGACCTATGGTCTCGCTCCAGGGGTTGGGTTTGCGGAACGCGGCACGGCGCAGCGGGCGGAGTCTGGCGATCATTGGGCTCTTGGCATGTGGTGTATTCATGGTCGTCGCCGTCGGGGCCAATCGTCACGATCCATCGAAAGAGGCGACAGGCAGGGACTCCGGCACGGGGGGCTTTGCCCTCTACGGCGACTCGTCCATCCCGATCCTGCACGATTTGAGCACCGAATCGGGGCGAAAGGCGCTCGGACTGGCGGGGCAGGAGTTGGATGACCTCCAGGTGGTCCAATTCCGGGTCCGCGACGGAGACGATGCGAGCTGTCTGAACCTCAATCGGGCCCAGCAGCCTCGTTTAATGGGCGTGCAGGCGGATGCTCTGAAGCAGCGGAAGTCCTTCCAGTTCACGGCCACCGTCGACGAGGACCAGGAGAAAAAAGGATGGGGTTTGCTGCGGATGGACCTGGACAAGGGGGCCGTGCCGGCGATCGGCGACTACCCGACCGTTTCCTGGGCTTTGGGCAAGAACATCGGTGACGAGGTTGAGTATACCGATGAGATGGGCCGGCCGTTCTGCGTGCGGATCGTCGGCATCTTGGCGAATTCGGTCTTGCAGGGGAGCCTGGTCATCGCCGAGAATGAGTTCGTCGCGCGGTTTCCGTCAGTCGATGGGTATCGGGTCTTGTTGGTCGATGCCCCGGCGGATAAGGTAGACGCCGTCGCGCAGAGGCTGTCGTCCGGCCTTCGTGACTATGGACTGGTGCTGACGCCGACCGGCGAGCGGGTGGCTGCTTTCGGGGCGGTGGAGAACACATACTTGTCTATCTTCACGGTCCTGGGCGGCCTGGGACTCATCCTCGGCAGCGTCGGCTTGGGCATGGTCGTGCTT
Organism: Phycisphaerae bacterium; assembly: GCA_026386805.1. Lineage (GTDB taxonomy): Bacteria > Planctomycetota > Phycisphaerae > Sedimentisphaerales > Anaerobacaceae > PLanc-01. The sequence continues at coordinate 23,639 of JAPLMX010000205.1, forward strand.
CGCAACATGCTGGAAAGACGCGGCGAGCTGGCGATGCTCCGGGCCGTGGGCTTTGGCAAGGGGCAGCTCAAACGCATGGTCTTCTACGAGCATTGGGGCTTGATGCTCGCGGGGCTGGCCTGCGGCGTGATCTCCGCCATCGTGGCGGTGATTCCCGCAGTGCAGTCGCCGGGCGGGCAGGTTCCGTACCTGTCGCTGCTGGTGACGGTTGCTGCGATAGGGCTCAGCGGGGCCGTCTGGGTGTGGATCGCGGGGACAGGGGCTTTGCGCGGTGCGTTGTTGGATGCGCTAAGACAAGAATAGTACAAGAAATCGCGAAATTCGAATATCGAAATTCCGTGCTTCGGATTTCTCTTCGAGTGTTTGATGAAGAAGTTTCTGATAGCCGATTGCCTGCCGATGACCGTTGTCGTGGCGGGGGTGGCTGCGCTGATGTATCTGTGGCTCAGCGCCGATGCCGCCGTGAGCGTGGTGGAGCGACTGCCCGGCGGGGACAACAAGCCCAAGGATGTGGCGGGCGGGAATGGGCCGGTTAAGATCGCCGGTACGTTGGTCAAGTCCGACGGTGTCCCGGCGGGTTTTCCCGGCGCGTGGCCTCGATTTAGAGGCCCGAACTACGATGCTGTCAGTACCGAAAAGGTGACGCTCGCTAAGGCATGGCCTGCGGAGGGGCCTCGCGTGCTGTGGTCCGTCGACGTGGGCGAGGGGTACGCCGGGGCGGCGGTCCTCGAAGGCAGGGTCTATCTGCTCGACTTTGACCAGGACAAGCAGGCCGATGTCGTCCGATGCCTTTCCCTCAACGATGGCAAGGAGATCTGGCGATACTCCTACCCGGTGAAGATCAAGCGATTCCACGGCATGAGCCGGACCGTGCCGGCGGTGACGGACAAGTACGTCGTGACTCTGGGCCCCAAGGGCCACGTCACCTGCCTCGATTCGAAGACGGGCGAATTCCGGTGGATGCTGAACTTGGTCAAAGAGTACGGCACGACCATCCCCCAGTGGTACACGGCCCAATGCCCGCTGATCGACGACGGCAAGGCGATCATCGCCCCGGCGGGAACCGTCCTGATGATGGCCGTCGATTGTGAAACGGGCAAGGTCGTCTGGCAGACCCCTAATCCCGATAAGTGGGTGATGACACATTCATCCATTGTGCCGATGGAGTTAAAGGGCAATCGCTTTTACCTCTACTGCGGCGGATCGACCGAGGCCGGCGGCGTTGTCGGCGTCTCGGCGAAAGATGGGCAGGTCCTCTGGAAGACGGACGAGTGGAAGGTGCGAACCAATGTCCCGATGCCGCTGGTGATTGGCGAAGATAGGATCTTCCTGACCGCCGGCTATGGCCAGTACGACAGCGGCTGCATGATGCTACGGCTGACAGAATCCGACGGCAAGATCACCGCCAAGAGCGAATTCAAGCATCCGACGGCCGTCTTTGGCTCGATGCAGCACACGCCCATCTTCTACAACGGCCACATCTACGGCGTCGGTATGGACAAGCAGTTGATTTGCCTCGACCTGGAGGGCAAGCCGGTCTGGACCAGCACGAGCGCGAACACGTTCGGCAGCGGGCCTTATGTAGTCGCCGGCGGGCTGCTCTATGTCCTCAACGACTTCGGCGTCCTGACGCTGGTCGAGGCCGGTTCCTCCGGATACGTCCCGTTGGCCAAAGCGAAGGTTCTGGATGGGATTGACTCCTGGGGGCCGATGGCCATCGCTTCCGGCAGGCTGATTGTCCGCGATCTGACCCATATGGTCTGCCTTGATATTGCCCAGCCGTAGGGCGGCGTTGATTGGGCCGCGTGGATTGCGTATAATGCAGTGCGTGCAAGTTGTTGCCGCATAAGGATATAGGATTTAGTGGTGCACAGAATACCCAGGAGAATAGACAGCAGCCTGATTGTCGCGGCCTTGCTGATCGCGGCTGTCGTCACCGGCGCTGTCTCGATTTTGCGGCTCGATACGACGGGCCGGTCAGGCAGCGGCCTCAGCGAGGAATTCGCGTACAACCTCCAGAAGTTGGCCGCCGTAGATCCAGATCTGATCCTCTATGCGGAATCGGGCCTGCGCGTGAGCACGGGCTTTCGCCAGTCGCGGGCCATTGCTTTGGACTCGAGCGGTCGGATGTACGTCGCCGGGGACCGCGCGATCGGCGTGTTCGGCGCGGCCGGCAACCCGGAGAAACTGGTTGAATTGTCAGGCGAACCGCGATCTCTGACGGTCTCCGACGATGGGAAGATCTACGTCGGTGTGGGGGATCACGTGGAGGTTCTCAGTGCAGAGGGCCAACAAGTGGCGTCCTGGAACCCTCTGGGCGATGAAGCGGTTTTGACGAGTATTGCCAAGCACAAAGACGATGTCTTTGTGGCGGACGCCGGCCATCGAATCGTGCTGCACTATGATGCCGCCGGTACGCTCGTTGGCCACATCGGCGCGAAGAACCCGGACAAGAACGTCCCGGGCTTCGTCATTCCCAGTCCGCATTTCGATCTGGCTGTTTCGCGGGATGGCCTGCTTCGGGTAGTCAACCCCGGCCGGAACCGGATCGAGACATACACCCGCGATGGCGATCTTGAATTCGCATGGGGCGAGCGCTCGGTCGATATCAAGGGCTTCTGTGGGTGCTGCAACCCGGTGAGTCTCGCGATTGGGCCCGATGGCGGCTTTGTCACCGCCGAGAAGGGCCTGGACCGGGTGAAGGTCTACAACAGTGACGGTGGGTTCGTGGGCGTGGTCGCCGGCCCGGCCCAGTTGGGTAAGGAAGGGCAGCTCAAGGTTTGTAACACCCCCGAGGAATGCCAAGGCGGCGGTCTGGACGTGGCCGTCGGGATGGACGGGCGAGTCTACGTCCTGGACGTGACGGACAATGTGATCCGGGTGTTTGCGAAGAAAGAGGCGGGCCGATGAGAGAGTCTCTTCGTAGGGCGAGCGTCCCCGCTCGCCGCCAACTTATCACACGTTTGCTGCGTAATGCGAGCTTGGCCGTGCTTGGCCTCGCCGGCGGGGCGGTCGCGGTGAAGCGGCGCCGGCTCTTACGCGAAGGCAAGTGCCTCAACCAGGGGGGCTGCCGCGACTGCGGCGTGTTTGGCGACTGCGGCCTGCCCCGGGCGCTCTCGACCAGGAGCGTATTGGCGAGGATTCGCGATGGCCAATGACAAAGAAAACCTGACCCGACGTAAATTCCTCCGGGAAGGTCTCTGGGGCGCCTGCTTGGCGGGGACGGGGACGGCCGCGGGCCTGAGCATTGCCCGGAACAACCGGGACAACACCGTCTGGCAGATCGACCCTTACAAATGCATCGCGTGCGGCAACTGCGCGACGTTTTGCGTGCTGGAGAACTCCGCCGTCAAATGTGTCCAAGCCTACGCGATCTGCGGGTACTGCGACCTTTGCACGGGCTACCTCGTGCCGGAGCCCAAGGCGTTGGACACCGGCGCCGAGAACGAGCTTTGTCCGACCGGGGCCATCAAGCGGACCTACGTCGAGGACCCTTATTACGAGTACACGATCGACGAGTCGCTCTGCAACGGCTGCGGCAAGTGCGTCAATGGCTGTGCGGCCTTCGGCAACGGGTCGCTCTTCCTCCAGGTCCGTCACGACCGGTGCAAGAACTGCAATGAGTGCGCCATCGCGGCCGCCTGTCCCTCGCAGGCGTTCAAGCGTGTTCCCGCCGACCAGCCGTATTTGCTCAAGAAGGTGGACGCCAAGGAATGACACGCCTCGCCCGCATCACAGCTTTCATAGTGGCCTTGCTGGTCCCGTGCCTTAGTGCACTGGGCGAGTTGCGGTTTCCGCCGCCGGAATTCGAGAGCGGCTATCGATTTCCCGAAATGGCTCCTCTGCCTGTGGCACGGCCAGCCCTCTATGAATACATCGATGCGGCGCTGCTGGTGGTTGCACTGTTGCTCGCGTCCTATCTGATCCTCAGGAGGCGCAGCCGTCGCGCGATCTTTGGTCTCATGATTCTTGCCCTCTTCTACTTCGGTTTCGTGCGGGATGGCTGCATCTGTCCCATCGGGGCCATCCAGAACGTGACTCTGACGGTCTTCGACAGCACCTACGCCATCCCGCTTGCCGCGGCGGCGTTCTTCGTGATTCCCCTCGTCTTCACGCTGTTCTGCGGCCGGGTCTTCTGCGGGGCGGTGTGTCCCTTGGGAGCGATTCAGGACGCGGTGCTGATTCACCCGGTCCGCGTGCCTCGCTGGCTGGAGAGCGGGCTGCGGCTGCTGGCCTACACGTATCTCGGTGCGGCGGTGCTCTTCGCCGCCATCGGCAGCGCGTTCCTCATCTGCCGATACGACCCATTCGTCGGGTTCTTCCGGCTGAACGGCAACTGGAATATCCTGGTCCTCGGCGTCAGCCTGTTGGTGATCGGACTATTCGTGGGCCGGCCGTACTGTCGGTTCTTATGCCCGTATGGTGTGATCCTGCGGCAGTTATCACGGCTGTCCAAGCGGCGCGTGACCATCACGCCCAGCGAATGCATCAAGTGCCGTCTGTGCGAAGATGCGTGCCCATTCGGCGCGATTCGCGAGCCTACGGAGGACTGGCCCGAGGGCGAGTACAAGATCGCGAAGAGAAGGCTTACGCTGTTCCTCCTGCTGCTGCCAGTTCTGGTTGCCGCCGGCGGCTGGGCCGGCTACTCGCTCAAGGAGCGATTGGCCCGGGTGCATCCGAGGGTGCGGACTGCTGAGCGGGTCTACCTCGAAGAGACCGGGCAAGTCACGGGGACGACCAATGCCAGCGACGCGTTCCGAACGACCGGCCAAACGAGCGAGGCACTCTACAAGGAGGCAACGGAGATTCGCGGTCAATTTGCCGTCGGCGGGGCCTGGCTCGGTGTGTTCATCGGATTCGTCGCGGGAGGCAAGCTCATGGCACTGTCCGTCCGCCGCCGGCGCACGGAATACGAGGCCGATCCCGCGAGCTGTCTTGCGTGCGGGCGATGCTACAAGTACTGCCCGAAAGAGCATGAGCGACGGAAAAAGACCAGAGAGGCGGTGGGAGGGCGCTGATGACGCAGACGACGGAACAAGCTCGCACTTGTGACACAAACCCGTGGTATCAGGCTGCGCGAACGACGGCGATTGTCGGGGCGGTCTTTTCGGCGATCTTCACGGTGTTGCTGGTGGTCAACCTCGTCGGCAGCGGCATCATTGGGCCTTGGCGCGAGAACAAGCTCGCGGCGATGAAGGTCCAGGTCCAGAAGGATTCGACGAACCAGGAGTTGCTGGCCGAAATCCGCCAACTGGACCTCAAGACCAGGCGCGACAGGTTCTGGCGACTGGAGTTCGCTGACAAGGCGACGCACATGCTGCTTGTCAGCATCATCGTCCTTGTGGTGGCGGGCAAATTGGCCGGTGGCATGGCGAAGGAGCCGCCGCGGCCGCAGCCGGTAGTAGAAAGGGGTGAGTGGCAAGTGAGAGAGGCGAAACAAGCTCGGCGAGCCGTGGCCGGCGGCTTGGCTGTTGTGGCTGTCGGGATGCTGCTTCTGGCCATGACCCAGTGGGTGAGTTTCGTGCAGGGTGACGATGGTGGTTCGCCCTATGCGTCCGCCGAGGAGAAACACGGGCAGTGGCATCGTTTCCGAGGGCCGGGCGGCGCGGGCGTCAGTGCCTATACCAATGTTCCCACCTCGTGGAACGGCAAGACGGGAGAGGGGATTCTTTGGAAGACGCCGGTGCCTCTCAAGGGCCACAATTCACCGGTGGTCTGGCAGGACCGGGTCTTTCTCTCCGCAGCGGACCCGAACGCGCGACAGGTTCTGTGCTTTGACGGCAAATCGGGCCGGTTGCTCTGGACGGGCGACGTGCCGACCGTACCGCCGGCTTCCGGCGAGAAATTCGAGATCATGGAAGACACCGGCTACGCGGCCTGCACGGTCGCCACCGATGGCCGGCGGGTCTATGCGATCTTCCCTACCGGCGACGTGGCCGGCTTCGATTTCAACGGCCGGCGGCTTTGGCACAAGAGCCTCGGCCGGCCGGACAGTGCCTATGGTTATGCGTCATCCCTGGAGACCTACGAGAAGTTCGTTCTCATTCAGTACGACCAGGGCGACGGTAAAGAGGGCAAGTCCCGTTTCTTCGCGTTGGATGGATTGACCGGGCAGGTTGCCTGGGAGACGAAGCGCCAGTTGCCGAGTACGTGGACAACGCCCATCGTGGTGGACGTGGCGGGCAAGCCGCAGTTGATCACCGTCGCGAACCCGTTCGTCGTCTCGTACAACCCGGCGGACGGCAAGGAACTCTGGCGGGCCGACTGTGTGGGCGGGGACCTGGCCCCCTCGCCGATCTATGCGGGCGGCCTGGTCTTTGCGGTCCAGCCGTACGCGCAGATGGTCGCGATCAAGCCCACCGGCCAGGGCGACGTCACGAAGACGCACGTCGCCTGGAAGGCGGAAGACGGCATCCCCGACATCTGCTCGCCCGTTAGCGATGGCACGTATGTGTACCTACTGGATAGCGAGGGTCTGATCACGTGCTACAAAGTGGAGGACGGGAAGAAGGTTTACGAGCATGAGCTAAAAGAGCAGTGCCGGGCCTCGCCGAGCGTGGTGGGCGACAAGCTCTATATTCTGACCCTCAAAGGGGTCATGCACATCGTCCAGGCTGGACCCGAGTACAAGGAGCTTGGCAAATGCGAGCTGGGTGAGGAATGCTTTGCCTCGCCGGCCTTCGTTGACGGCCGAATCTACCTTCGTGGGGCGAAGAACCTCTATTGTATCGGCCAAGCCCTGGCCGGCGGAGGATCGGGCACGAAATAGGGTTGTATGGAGCAGTTGGATCTAACATTTGTTGACCAGACGGTCGCGAAGGTAGGCACCGGCCCAGAGAAGGTGCTGGAGATTCTACAGGCGATCCAGGGTCACTACGGCTATCTGGCAGTCGAGGCGTTACGGCGTGTGTGCGAGTTAACGAGGATCACGCCGGCCTCGATTGCCGGAGTTTCCTCGTTTTACGACCAGTTCCGGCACCGGCCCGCCGGCCGCCACATCATCCACGTCTGTGTGGGGACCGCCTGCCACGTCAAGGGGTCCGACCAGGTTCTGGAGGAGTTCCTCCGGCATCTTGAAATCCCGGATGGCGAGGATACGGACGCCCAGAAGCTGTTCACCGTCGAGAAGATCGCATGCCTCGGCTGCTGCACGCTGGCCCCGGCGGTGCAGATCGACGGGATCACCTACGGCCATCTGACCCGAGAGTCCGTTGCGAAAGTCGTGAAGGATTTCCTCAGGCATGAGCAGGCCCGCGCCACTGGGCGTCAGGAGTCTCGCCGGTTGCGTCCTTGGAAACGTGGTTTTCGCGGCGAGGTGCGCATCGGCCTGGGCTCGTGCTGCCAGGCTCGCGGCAGCGGCAGGCTGCACGTCGCCTTGCAGGATGCCTTGGCTCAGATCGGCGCCAAGGTGCCGGTCAAGCGAGTCGGATGTGTCGGCATGTGCCACCAGACGCCTTTGCTGGAGGTGGTGCTGCCGGATCAGTCGTCGTTTCTCTATGCCCGGGTGCAGCCGGAGGATGCGAAGGCCATCGTCGTGCGGCATTTCGGCGTGAAAGGGCCTCACAAGAAGCTCTCGAACGCCATCTCCGGGGCGCTGGACCGCCTGCTGACGGATGAGAAATGGGAGCCTGTCACACGCTACTCGATCCACGCGCGGGACCAGGCCGTGTCGGATTTTCTCGGCCGGCAGATTCACGTTGCCACGGAGCACTGCGGCCACATCGACCCGACCGACCTGGACGAATACGTGCGCAACGACGGCTTCCAGGCGTTGGAGAGAGTGCTCCAGGAGTTGACGCCCGAGGCCGTGATTGCGCAAATCGAGACCAGCGGACTTCGCGGACGAGGCGGCGCGGGTTTTCCCACGCATCTCAAATGGTCGGCCGTGCGTGCGGAAAAGTCGGAGAAGAAACACATCATCTGCAATGGTGACGAGGGCGATCCCGGCGCGTTCATGGATCGGATGCTGATGGAGTCGTACCCCTACCGGATCATCGAGGGGATGATCGTCGCGGCCCGGTGCGTGGGGGCCGATGAAGGCTTTCTCTACATTCGCGCCGAGTATCCACTGGCGATCAAGCGTGTCACGGAGGCATTGGAGAAATGCCGGGAGCGGGGATTCCTGGGGGACCACATCGTCGGCACGGATTTCTCGCTTCAGTTGAAAATCGTGGCGGGGGCGGGCGCCTTTGTCTGCGGCGAGGAGACGGCGTTGATGGCCAGTATCGAAGGCCGTCGCGGCATGCCCAGACTGCGGCCGCCGTTCCCCGCTCAGAAGGGGCTTTGGGGCCGGCCCACCCTGATCAATAACGTCGAGACTTATGCGTGCGTGCCCTGGATCATCCGCAACGGCGCCGAGGCGTTTGCCGGGATCGGCGTGGGCAAGAGCAAGGGGACGAAGGTCTTCGCCCTGGCCGGCAAAATCGCTCGGGGCGGGCTGATCGAAGTGCCGATGGGTATCTCGATCCGGCAAATTGTGGAGGAGATCGGAGGTGGCATCGCGGGCGGACTGAAGTTCAAGGCCGTGCAGGTCGGAGGACCCTCGGGCGGCTGCATTCCCGCGACGCAGGACAACCTGTCCGTGGACTATGAGACGCTGACGGAGGCCGGGGCCATGATGGGTTCCGGCGGCTTGGTCGTCCTCGACGAGACCGACTGCATGGTCGATATTGCACGGTATTTCCTCCAGTTTACGCAGAATCAGTCGTGCGGCAAGTGCACGTTCTGCCGGATCGGAACAAGGCGGATGCTGGATATCCTGGAGCGGCTGTGCACGGGCAAAGGCGAGGCGGCGGACCTCCCCGAGCTGGAACACCTGGCGACGATGATTAAGAAGGGGAGTCTGTGCGGCCTGGGCAAGACCGCTCCAAACCCGGTCCTGACGACCATGCGATACTTCCGCGAGGAGTACGAAGCCCACGTGGCGGGGCGCTGTCCGGCAGGCAAGTGCAAAGCCCTCGTCAAGTATTCGATCACGGACGATTGCATCGGCTGCACGATCTGCGCCCAGCATTGTCCGGCCGACGCCATTGCCATGAAGCCGTATGAGAAACACGAGATTGATCTCGAAAAGTGCACGCGGTGCGGGACGTGCAAGACCGTCTGCCCCGCCCAGGCGGTCCGAGTGGAGTAGCGGACTTCTGCAAGAAGGAGACCGGGGAATTTCGGATTACGGATTTCGGATTGCGGATTCGACGCGCGGCGCTAATCCGCAATCCGAAATCATCAATCCGCAATCGCCGGAGTAGTTATGCCGAAGATTACGATCGATAACCGCGAAGTGGAAGTGGCGGTCGGTGCGACGGTCCTTGATGCCGCACAGAAGCTGGGGATTCCGATCCCCACGATGTGCTACCTGCGCGGCCACGACGCCACGACGAGCTGCATGGTGTGCGTTGTCAAGCTGGCTGGGGCGAGCGGGCTTGTGCCGGCGTGCGGCACCGTCGCGCGGGACGGCATGCGGGTGGAAAGCAGCAGCGAAGAGGTGCGCGAGGCAAGAAGAGCGGCGTTGGAGCTATTGCTTAGCGACCATGTGGGCGACTGCGTGGGTCCTTGTCAGATGGGCTGCCCGGCCCACATGAACATCCCCCAGATGATCCGCCAGATTGCGGCGGGCGATTTGAAAGCGGCCATCGCGACCGTCAAGCAGGATATCGCTTTGCCGGCGGTGCTGGGACGAATCTGTCCCGCCCCCTGCGAGAAGGCATGTCGGCGAAAGCAGCACGACGAGGCTGTTTCCATTTGTCTCCTGAAGCGATACGTTGCCGACGTGGACCTGCAATCGCCGTCACCCTATCTGCCGCCACGGCGAGAGAATCGCGGCCAGCGCGTGGCGGTCATCGGCGCCGGTCCGGCGGGCTTGGCGGCGGCCTACTATCTGCAGCAGGACGGTTTCGAATGCACTGTGTTCGACGATCACGATGAGCCGGGCGGCATGCTTCGATGCGGCGTGCCGGAAACGAGCCTGCCTCGCGACGTGCTGGCGGCTGAAATCGCACAAATTCAAAAGCTGGGTGTGACGTTCAGGCTGGGTACGCGTGTAGGCGTCGCCATCTCGATGGACGAACTCCGCAGGCAATTCGATGCTGTATTCATCGGCGGCGGCGAATTGAAGCCGACCGACGCTGCGACCTTCGGGGTCGAGATGTCACCCGATGGGATCAAGATCGATAGCCAGACCCATGCGACGAACGTGCCGGGCGTGTTTGCGGGCGGTGACGCCGTTCGCAAGCGACGACTGGCGGTGCGTGCCGTGGCCGATGGGAAAGAGACAGCGGAGTCGATTCGGCAGTATCTGGTGGGTGGCAGCCTCAAGGCCGAAGGCCTTGGGGATGGCCAGGCGGTAGGATGGGCTTTAGCCCATGCGGATGATGCCGGCGCGGTCGGTCAAGAGCAGGATGGGCTAAAGCCCATCCTACAAGTACAGCCCGGCAAGACCTTCAATAGTCGCATGGGTAAGCTCGAAGACGGTGAGATGGAGATATTCCTCCAATCGGTGAGTCCCGAGCCGCGACGTAAGCCTTCCGGTCCTGGTGGCGGGTACACGGATGAGGAGGCTCGTGCAGAATCGCTTCGCTGTCTGCACTGCGATTGCCGCAAGCTGGAGGCGTGCCTGCTGAGGCGGCACGCCCGAGCGTATGATGCCCGGCAGACGCGATATAGGGCCAACCGGCGGAGACTCGTTCAGCGGACGGAGCACCCGGATGTCCTCTACGAGCCGGGCAAGTGCATCGACTGCGGTATCTGCGTCCAGATTGCGTCACAAGCCGGCGAGAAGCTGGGCTTGGCGTTCGTCGGTCGTGGATTTGACGTGCGAGTCGCGGTGCCATTCGACGAATCGCTGGCCGAGGGTCTCAAGGTTGCGGCGGCACAATGCGTTCAAGCCTGTCCCACCGGCGCGCTGGCCTTCAGGGACGGACACAGAGAGTAGGGCCGGGTGGCACGGGCAAAACTTGTTTGCCCGTGGGCTTTCGGACAGTGAAATCCAGCACAACGAGCACCGTCAAACGAGTTTGGCGGTGCCACCCGGCGCCGATCAACTCACGCCGGCCACGCGTAAGGCGACCTCGGCGACCCGCTGACCGAGACCTTTGGTTGTCCCCATGCCGAATTCGTCTTTGAGCGCGCCGCCCGGGGCGCCGCTCCATACGGTCGCGCCAAGACGGGGGCTGGGATGTCCGTTGCCGACCACAATCATCTCCTGGCAAAAGAGCGAGATCTGCACGGATTGGATCGTGACTTCCTGCCCGCCATTGCGCGTGCCGCCGACCGCGACCACGCCGGCGACCTTATTGTGCAGCGTGAACTTGTTCTGGTACAGGACGATACACCGCTCCAGGAACGCGCGGCACAGAGAGCTCATATTGCCGAAGTAGACGGGTGTCCCAATGATGATGCCCCGGACCTTGGGGTCGGCCAGCTTGGGGACGAGCGTGGGAAAGTCATCCCGCTCACCTTCCGCAAGGGCGATGCCCGCCGCGACGCTGCCGTTGATGCGGAGGCCGGCCAACTCGATCAGCTCCGTCTCGATCCGGGGGCTGACCTCTCTGGCGGCCTGCAGGCAGACCCCCAGTGCGCCGGCGGTCGATTGGCCTTTGCGCGGGCTGCACGAGATCGCGATGATCTTGACCGACCCATCCGATGACGCGGCGGGTTGCGAGGCAGCGGCGGGTGCGACGGCCGCCGCGCCGGCTGCCACGGATTTTCTCACAAAATCGCGACGTGTGACGCTGTCCATGAGGGACCTCCTTTGCTGTGAAGATTCGACGAACACACTTGCCGTAGCGAGTATATATGACTACTATAGTCGCAAGCAAGCCAAAGGGGGCTTGACGCACTTGGAAGGGGCCGGATGGTGACAAAGTCACGACAACTTGGTCTTGGTGGTATCGCTGTCATCACAGGGATTCTGTGGGCATTGAGTTCGAGTGCCGTGCGCGCCGAGGACTGGCCCAACTGGCGCGGCCCGGATCACAACGGCATCTCGCGCGAGACCGGCTGGGACGCCAACAAGCTCAAAAAGGGGCCGCTCTTCTTGTGGCGAAAGCAGATCGGGACCGGCTTCGCCTCCGTGGCCGTCAGCGAGGGCCGTGTCTATGCGATGGGCAATGCGGCGAAGCAGGGGGATAAGAGCGAAAAGGAGCAGAAGGACACCCTCTGGTGCCTCAATGCCAAGACCGGCGAAGAGATGTGGAAGCATACCTATCCGTGCCTCTTGGAACCCAAGAGCCATGAAGGGGGTCCCAGTGCTACGCCCACCGTGGAGGCGGGTCGCGTCTATATCGTGAGCAAGCAGGGGCATGTGTTCTGTCTGGATGCCAAGAGCGGGGCCGTGGTCTGGCAGAAGCATCTGACGAATGATTACGGCGTCAAGCCGCACGAGTGGGGATTCTCATGCTCGCCGATCATTGTGGACGACCTGATCGTTCTCAACGCAGGCACATACGGGCTGGCGTTGCGAAAGCAGGATGGCGGGTTGGCGTGGGTCAATGAGAAAGGCGCCTCGGGATATTCCTCCGCCGTGCCCTATGAGCAGCAGGGCAAGAAGTGCGTGGCGGTCCTTGGCAACAAGGAGGTCTACGGGGTCGTCGCGGCGACGGGGCAAGTCCTGTGGAAGCAACCCTGGAAGACGATGTACGATGAGAACATTCCGGATGCGATCATCGCGGGCGACAAGCTGTTCATGTCCTCCGGCTTAGGGACCGGGGCGGCATTGTTCCAGATTCAGAAGGAAAAACTGGTCCCAATCTGGAGCCACAAGGAAATGCAGAACTGGCTCAGTACGTCTATCTTGTGGCAAGACCACATCTATGGTGTGGACACCAAGGATGGGGCGCTGAAGTGCCTCGATTTTCAGACGGGTGCGGTGAAGTGGGCCCACGAGGGCCTGGGAGTCGGCAGTGTGGCATTGGCTGGCGGCCGGCTCATCGCACTGAGCGACAAGGGCAAGCTGATGATTGCTCCAGCTTCGCCCGCCGGGTACGTGGAATTGGCGGCCTGCCAGGTTCTCGAAGGCAAGTGTTGGACGGTGCCCGTGCTGGCCGACGGGCGGATTTATGTGCGGAACGCCGACGGAGAGTTGGCGTGCATCGATGCAATTCAGTAAAGGGGTTTGCGAATGTCGAGATTGATCCGAATGGTTCTGATGGCCTGCATGTTTATCGTAACTCTGGGTGGTAGTCTGTGGGCGGCGGATTGGCCGCAGTGGCGCGGGCCGAATCGGGATGGTGTATGTAACGAAACGGGCCTGCTCCAGCAGTGGCCGAAGGATGGTCCCAAGCTGTTGTGGGAGATCTCCGGTCTGGGGCCGGGGTATTCCTCGGTCGCGATTGCCAAGGGCCGGCTCTATACGATGGGCGACCGTGGGAAGGAGCAGTTCGTCTATGCCTACGATCTGGATACGCACAAAGAACTGTGGGCGGCCAAGGTAGGCGGGTCGCATGACGATGGTCCCCGGTGCATCCCGACGGTGGACGGCGATTTTGTTTACGCGATCGGCACGAGCGGGGACGTCGTCTGCGTTGCCATCGACGGCGGCAAAGTGGTTTGGACGAAGAATCTTTTGAAGGACCTCGGCGGGGCCTCGAACCCGGGATGGAAGTTCAGCGAATCTCCCCTGATCGACGGCGACAAGCTGCTGTGCACCCCCGGCGGGCACAAGGACGTCATTGCCGCTCTCAACAAGAAGACGGGAGAGGTGATCTGGCAGTGCCCGATGCCCGATATCGGCTCCAACGGCAAAGACGAGGCCGGGTACGCCTCCCTCGTGATCAGTAACGGGGCCGGCGTCAAGCAGTACGTGACACTGACGAACGAAGGCACGGTCGGCGTCTCGGCCGACGGCAAGTTCCTATGGGGCTACAATCGCGTCGCCAACCGCGTGGCCAATATCTCGACCTGTGTCGTGGACGGCGATTACGTTTTCACCTCCAGCGCCTACGGAACCGGCTCGGCCCTGCTCAAGCTCGTGCCGGATGGTGCGGGCGTGAAGGCCGAAGAGGTGTATTGGCTGGACCAGAGCAAGTTTCAGAATCATCACGGCGGCTTCGTCAAGGTCGGCGACTACATCTACGGCGGCCACAACCACAACAAGGGCGAGCCGACGTGCATCGAGATGAAGACCGGCAAGGTCCTATGGCATGCCGACCAGCCCGGAAAGGGGTCGGGTTGCGTGCTGTACGCGGACGGGAACCTCTATTTCCGGTATGAGGATGGTCTGATGGCCCTGGTCGAGGCGACGCCGACGAAGTACAACCTCAAGAGCACCTTCATGCCGCCGGCCCGTCCGGGGGCGAAGCAGACGGCCTGGGCGCACCCGGTGATCTCCGACGGCAAGCTCTACCTCCGCCATTGGGACGTCCTGTTCTGCTACGACGTGAAGGCCCAATAGGAAGTAAGAAGTGTGAAGTGTGGTTTCTGATTTGTGAATCCGCGCTCAACAGTCAAAAATCGAACTTCAATCATCGCACTCTGAACTTCGCGACCGAGTATTCTCCCTATCGGCCCCTTCCCGCAGGGGGGCGATCACAAGAGGGGTCTGCGCGCGATTGGGGGATTTCAGCGATGAAAGCAGCGGTGATTCACGAGTACGGGGATTTGGACGTCGTGCGGGTGGAGGAGATCGAGGAGCCGAGACCGGGACCGAGGCAAGTCGTACTGAAGGTCCTGTGTGCCGGGCTGAATCATTTGGATGTCTGGGTGCGCAAGGGCCGTCCGGGGGCCAAGCTGCAAGCGTCTCACGTTCTCGGCTCCGACGCGGTCGGCATCGTGATGGCGGCGGGCAAGGATGTGCAAAGCCCGAAAGCGGGGGAGCAGGTCATCGTCAATCCCGCCTTGAGTTGCGGCTGTTGTGAGTTCTGCCTCCGGGGCGAGCAGAGCACGTGCGTTTCGTTTGGGATTATGGGACTGAGCCGGTCCGGGACTTTCGCCGAGCAGGTGGTGGTGCCGGCGGGCAACTGCCACCCCAAACCGGCCCACCTGAGCGAGGAGGAGGCGGGCGCCTTCGCCCTCTCGCATGTGACGGCTTGGCGAATGCTCATGACGCGCTGTGCACTCAGGCCCGGTGAGACCGTCCTGATCCACGGCATTGGCGGCGGCGCCGCCCTGGCGGCTTTGCAGCTTGCCAAGCGGATCGGAGCGGAGGTCTTTGTCGCGTCATCGTCCGACGACAAACTGGCGCGCGCCGAAGAAATGGGGGCCGATCACACGCTCAACTATGGGAAAGAGAACGTCACCGAGTGGATCAGGCGCGAGACTTCAGGGCGGGGCGTCGACGTGGCCGTGGACACCGTCGGGGCGGCCACGTGGCCGCTGGACTTTGCCTGCGTTCGCAAGGGCGGCCGGGTCGTTCTGTGCGGGGTCACGACCGGCTCGAAGGCGGAATCGGACCTGCGGGCTCTCTACTGGAACCAGCTCACAATTCTGGGCTCGACGATGGGGTCGGCCGAGGATTTTCGCCAGATGCTCCGGGCGGTGAACGCGAACCAGCTCAAGCCGGTGCTCGACAAGGTCTATGGGCTGGGACAAGTCCGTGACGCCATGGCGCGGATGGAGACGGGCCGACAATTCGGGAAGATCCTGCTGAGAATGGCGTAGGAGCCCAGCTTGTGACATGCCTCGGGCGATCTCGCACGAACGTGGTTTCGGAGACTCTGAACGGGCCGTGGCCGGGGACTCCGCGAACGCCGGCCTCGCCACGTCGTATACGGAATACGGAGTCGTGCAAGAGAAACGTGCTTGGAAAGGGCCGATTATGGTGATGACAGCCTCGACAATGCTGCCGCTCGGGACGGGGGCGCCCCCGTTTACGCTGCCGGACGCCGAGGGCAACTTGGTGTCGCTCTCCGACTTCGACGATGCCAGGGCACGGGTGGTGGTGTTCATGTGCAACCATTGTCCCTTCGTCAAGCACGTCATCGACGGATTCGTCAAACTGGTGAGGGAGTACCAGCCCAGGGGCGTTGCGTTCCTCGGGATCAATGCGAACGACGTGACGGATTTTCCGGAGGACCGGCCGGAGAAGATGGTCCAGTTCGGGCGGGAGAAGGGCTTCACGTTCCCGTACCTCTATGATGAAACGCAGGATGTGGCCAAAAGATACCACGCCGCCTGCACGCCGGACTTTTTCGTGTTTGACGGGGATCGCAGGCTCGTCTATCGTGGGCAGATGGACGACAGCCGGCCCGGGAGCAAGGTGCCGGTCACCGGGGCCGATCTGCGGGCCGCACTGGACGCCGTCCTGGAGGGTGGGCCGGTCCCGGAAGAACAGAAGCCGAGCATGGGCTGTAACATCAAATGGAAAGCCGGTAACGAGCCGGACTATTTCTGAGGCCGTGACGTGCGACCCCAGGTTTTTCCGAGTCCGACACCCGGGGAGAACCGGCGCGTTTTCTTGAACGGCGTGCCTTGGGCTGACGATGGTTGAGAGCAAGGAGTGCGCATGGTCCAGCGAATGATGTTCGTGCCGGTGGTTCTTATCCTGGGGGCCGCTGTTGTCTTGGGGGCGGACGAGTCTCCCGCCGATGCGAACGTTCCCCAGACCCTGACGGAGTATCTACAGTATGCCGCCCTGCACAACGCCGGCCTCAAGGCGGCGTTCGAGGACTGGAAAGCGGCGTTGGAGCAAATCCCGCAGGCGAAGGCCCTTCCGGACCCGAAATTCACGTACGACTATTTCATCGAGCAGATTCAGAACCGCCAACAGGTGGGGCTCATGCAGATGTTTCCGTGGTTCGGCAAGATCGCCGCACGGACGGATGCCGCCGCGGCCGCGGCCAACGCGGCACAGAGACGCTACGAGGCTACGAGGCTGCAATTGCTCTCTGATGTCAAACAAGCATTCTACGAGTACACCTATCTTGGCGGTGCGACCGGCGTCGCAAAAGAGAACCTGGCACTGATGCAGCATTTTGAAGAAGTGGCCCGCACGAAGCATCTCACGGCCACGGCCACTCATCCGGATATCCTCCGGGCGCAAATCGAAGTGGCCAAGATGCAGAACGAGTTGATTACGCTCGAGCGGTCCAGAAGTCCAACCGTCGCCCGGCTCAATGCGGCCCTCAGTCGTCCGGCCGAGGCGCCGCTGCCATGGCCTCGTGAGGAGCCGGGGCAGCCCGTGAAGGTGAACCGAGACGTCCTGATGGCGACGCTCAGAGAACGCAATCCGGAGGTTCAAGCCATGGGCTTCGATATCGAGCGGCTCGATAAAGAGGTGGCCGTGGCCAAGCGGAACTTCTACCCCGATGTTGGGGTGGGCGCAGAATGGATGCAGATGCCGATGGGCGGGGGAGGCAGCGACAACGATGTGAGGGTGGGCGTGGAACTGAACCTGCCCATCTGGCGCAGCAGCTATAGGGCCGGCGAATTGCAGGCTCGGGCGATGGCCCGCCGGGCCCGATACGAGAAAAAGGACCTGGAGAACAACCTTGCCGCACGGACCCAGCGCGCCCTGTACGAGTTCGAGAATAGTGGACGCCAGGTGAAGCTCTATGATGATGCGCTCATACCCAGGGCCCAGGAACTGATCGGGGCCTCCGAGGCGGCCTACATGGCGGGGACGGTTGACTTCCTTAACCTGATCAGTGCGCAGCAGGCCTTGCTGCAATTCCGACTTGAGCGTGAACGGTCCTGGGCCGATCAGCAACAGAGGTTGGCCGAACTGGAGATGCTGGTCGGAGCCGATCTGTCGCAAATGGCGAGCAACTTGAAATCAGACGGCCAGACGGCAGGCGAGCCAACGCAGTAAGTCCCAAAGGAACAGAATGTCTGAGGTTTTCCTGGCAGACGATTCCATGTATGAACACTAATCCTATGGGAATAGTATAAATGGCGAGTACAGGGATGTCTTCGTGAGGATTTTGGATGGATGAGCCCGTGGGTGAGGCGGCTTGCCTGCCTCGAAAATGAAAGGACGGTAGTATGAGCAGGAGATCGGTTGGTTTGCGGAGTCTTATCGTTGTGGTGAGTCTGGGGCTTGGCGTGGTTGTGCTGGTGACTGGCGGTCAGAAAGAAAAACCGGTGGCCCGGCAACAGGCACAAGCGATGGAGAAGATGTCCGCGGAGGAGCATGCCTCGATGGACCAGGCACAGGCCAAGGCCGTGGCCGTCGAGCAGACCACCTGCCCGGTCATGGGCGGGGCCATCGACAAGAACATCTTCGTGGAATACAAGGGCAAGAAGGTCTACTTCTGCTGCAAGGACTGCGTGGAGAAGTTCCAGGCCGACCCGGAGAAGTACGTCTCCAAGCTGCCGCAATTTGCCAAGTGACGAGTCGTAGGAGCGAGTCCATGAGAAAGGGCAGGGTACTTGCCGGCATTCTGGTGATCCTGATACTGGCGGCGGGGGCGGTCGCTTTCATTGAGCGACAGCCCCTGATCGCCTGGTACCATACGGTCCAAGAGAGTGTGAAGGGTGCGAAGGGACAGGCGGGGGAGAAGGGATTGTACTACTGTCCTATGCATCCCTCGTTTACGTCGGACCGGCCGGGCAACTGCGCCATCTGTGGGATGAACCTGGTAAAGAAGACGGCGGCGGACGTTCCTGCGGGCGGACAGGAATCGGGACAGGGCGGCACGAAGGTACTCTATTATCGCAATCCGATGAACCCCCAGGTCACCTCGCTCGTCCCCATGAAGGACCAGATGGGGATGGACTATGTGCCCGTATATGGGGAGCAGACGCCGCAGGCTCACCCCGGCGTCTACATCAGTCCCGAGAAGCAGCAACTGATCGGGGTCAAGAAGGGAAAGGTCCAGATACGCAAGCTGTCCGGGCAGATCCGGACGGTCGGCCGGGTGGCGTACGATCCCGATTTGTTTGTTGCACAGCAGGAGTACCTGCAGACGCAGAAGGGGCGCGCGTCCACCCAAAAGGCCAACCTCGACTACTTGGATGAGCAATCGCAGTCGCTGCTGAAAGCCATGAGACACAAGCTTCTCCTTCTGGGCATGAGCAATGCCGAGATCGACGAGATGGAGAAGCGAGGCACACCCGAGACCGGCCTGTACCTGCCGAGTCCCGAAGACAAGAGCATCTGGGTGTACATCATGATCTATGAATATGAAGCGGGGCTGGTGAAAGAGGGTCTGGCGGTCCAGGTGGACGCGCTGGCCTATCCCGGCCAGACGTTCCAGGGCCGGATCGTCGCCATTGCGCCCTTGTTGGAGGCGGCAACCCGCACGTTGAAAGCGAGGGCATTGGTGGACAATACCGATGGCAAGCTCAAGGCGGAGATGTTCGTCAACGCCCGGATCGACTACGAGCTTGGTGAGAAGCTCGCTGTACCCGAGGATGCGGTGATGCACGCCGGCACGCGCGACATCGCTTTCGTCGTTGATCCCAACGGCTACTTCGAATCGAAGATGGTGTTGCTTGGGGCCAAGGCGCAAGGCTACTACGAAGTCCTGCAGGGTCTTGCGGCGAATGAGGAGGTCGTCACTTCCGCGAATTTCCTGGTCGATTCGGAATCGAAACTCAATGCCGTTCTGAGTCGGACGACGGAACCCAATCAACCGCCCAGCCAACCGCATGGTGGTCGTCCATGATTGACAGAATCATCGAGTTCTCGGCGAAGAACAAGTTCATCGTCATCTTCTTCACGATCGCGGCCATCGTCGGCGCCGTCTACGCCATCCGGAATATCCCGCTGGACGCCATTCCGGACCTGTCCGACACACAGGTCATCATCTACTCCCAGTGGGACCGCAGCCCCGACATCATCGAGGACCAGGTGACGTATCCGATCGTGACCGCCATGCTCGGTGCCCCCGGCGTCAAGGCGATTCGCGGCTTCTCCGATTTCGGCTTCTCCTACGTCTACGTCATCTTCCGCGACGGCACGGACATCTACTGGGCCCGCAGCCGGACCGTGGAGTATCTCAGCAAGATCACGGCCCGGCTCCCGCCGGGCGTCCAGACGGAGATCGGGCCGGATGCCACCGGGCTGGGCTGGGTTTATCAGTACGCTCTGGTGGACAAGACCGGCAACAACAGCTTGGCGGACCTGCGGAGCTTTCAGGACTGGTATCTGCGCTATTGGCTCCAAAGCGTGCCGGGTGTCGCCGAGGTCGCCACCGTCGGCGGTTTCCAGAAGCAGTACCAGGTGAATGTGAATCCCAATGCTCTCTTGGCCTATAATATCCCGCTGACGAAGGTCGTGGAGGCCGTCCGACAAAGCAACAACGACGTGGGCGCCCGGCTGCTCGAAATGTCCGGCACGGAATACATGATTCGGGCCAAGGGCTACATCAAATCGCCGCAGGACCTGGAGAATACGGTCATCGGCACGGACAACGCGGGCACGCCCATCCTGGTGAAGAACGTTGCCGACGTCGTGCTGGGGCCGGATATCCGCCGGGGAGTTGCCGATTTGGACGGCCAGGGCGATACGGTCGGTGGAATTATCGTGATGCGGCAGGGCGAGAATGCCCTCAACGTCATCAATCGGGTCAGAGCCAAGCTCGACGACGTCAAGCCCTCGCTGCCGAAAGGCGTCGAGGTCGTCACCACCTATGACCGTTCGGATCTGATTCACCGGGCCATCGACACCCTGCGGCACCAGCTCATCGAAGAGATGATCATCGTCAGTCTCGTGATCCTACTTTTTCTGTGGCATTTCCCTTCCGCCATCATCCCGATCGTCACGATCCCGATCGCCGTGCTGCTGTCTTTCATCCCGATGTACGGCATGAAGCTGACCGCCAACATCATGTCGCTTTCGGGTATTGCCATCTCCATCGGCGTGCTCGTCGATGGGGCCATCGTGGAGGTGGAGAACGCATACCGCAAGCTGGAACTGTGGCAGCAGGGCGGGCGCCAGGGTGATTTTCACACCGTCCGGCTCAACGCCCTCAAGGAAGTCGGGCCGTCCGTATTCTTCTCGCTGCTGGTGATCGCCGTGGCCTTCCTGCCCGTGTTCACCCTGGTCGATCAGGAGGGCCGGTTGTTCAAACCGCTGGCGTACAGCAAGAACCTTGCGATGGCGATTGCCGCGATCCTGGCCATCACTCTCGATCCGGCCATCCGGATGCTCTTTACGCGGATGGACTACCGCCATTTCCGGCCCAGGCCGCTGGCGTGGCTGTACAATACGCTCACGGTCGGCAAATACTACCCGGAGGAGAAACATCCGGTCAGCCGGGTCCTGTTCGCGGTGTATGAGCCGGTCTGCAATTTCGTCCTCAATCATTGCAAGCTGACGATCCTTGGTGCGATTCTCCTGATGGCGGCCACGGTGCCCGTGTACTTTCGCTTGGGTTCGGAATTCATGCCGCCGCTCAATGAAGGCACGATCCTCTATATGCCTACGACGCTGCCGGGCATCTCCGTCACGGAGGCGGCGAACCTACTGCAAATTCAGGACAAGATCCTGATGACGGTGCCGGAGGTGGAGCGCGTGTTTGGAAAGGCCGGCCGCGCCAATACGCCCACGGACCCGGCGCCTTTTTCCATGATGGAGACAACGGTCGTTCTCAAGGATAAGCCTTACTGGCGGCCGGGGCTGACGTGGGAGCGGTTGATCGACGAACTGGACGCCAAGATGCAGATCCCCGGCGTCACCAACGCCTGGACCATGCCGATCAAGGCGCGGATCGACATGCTGACGACCGGCGTGCGCACCCCCGTCGGCATCAAGATCTTCGGTCCCAAGCTCGATGAAATCGAGAAGATCGGCATGCAGCTTGAGCAGATCGTCAAGCCGCTGCCCGGTACCCGCAGTGTGTACGCGGAGCGGGTATCCGGAGGCTACTTCGTGGACTTCACTCTCAAGCGGGAGCAACTGGCCCGCTACGGGGTGACTATCGAGGAGGCCGAGATGATCATCATGTCGGCCGTCGGGGGAGAGAATGTGACCACGGCTATTCAAGGGCCGGAACGCTACGGGGTGAACGTGCGCTACGCCCGCGATTACCGCGACGATCTCGAGAAACTCCAGCGAGTTCTCATTCCGACCGCGTCGGGCGCCCAGATCCCCCTGGGGGCGGTGGCGGAAACAAGCGTCTCTCTCGGCCCGGCGATGATCCGGGACGAGAATGGAATGATGGCCGGCTACGTGTACGTGGACCTGGAGAGTCAGGACATTGGCGGCTATGTTGCCCGGGCGAAGCAGGCGGTTCTCACCCAGTTGCAGTTGCCGCCGGGTTATGCTCTGCAATGGAGCGGCCAGTTCGAGAACATGCTGCGGGTGCGGGAGCGTCTGAAGCTGGTGATCCCGCTGACGGTTCTGATCATCTTCGTGCTGCTCTACCTGAACACGAAAAGTGCGGTCAAGGCCGGGATCGTTATGCTCGCGGTCCCCTTCTCGCTGATCGGGGCGATTTGGCTGCTGTACTTCCTGGGCTACAATATCTCGATTGCGGTTTGGGTCGGGATGATCGCCTTGATGGGACTGGACGCCGAGACGGGCGTGTTCATGCTGCTGTTCCTGGACTTGTCCTATCACGAGAGATTGAGTCAGGGCCGGCTCAAGACCTTCGCCGATCTGAAGGAGGCTGTGATCCACGGGGCGGTCAAGCGCATTCGACCCAAGATCATGACCGTCATGGCCATGTTCATGGGCCTGATTCCCATCATGTGGTCCATGGGTGCGGGGGCCGACGTGATGAAGCGGATCGCCGCCCCGATGATCGGCGGCATCCTCACGAGCTTTCTGCTGGAATTGCTCGTGTACCCGCCTTTGTACGCAACCTGGAAATGGAAAAATCGGGGCGAGTGGACTTGAACCACCGACCTCTTGCACCCCATGCAAGCGCGCTAGCCAAACTGCGCCACGCCCCGAGACACCACAGACATTGTAGTATGACCGGCAACGCCGGACAAGTGTTTTTTTGCACAAATCGTTGCGGGACGCGACGGGAGGGCAGAAATAACGCCGGCCGCCGGGCAGGATCTCTGTGCGGCACGTGA
This sequence comes from Phycisphaerae bacterium, assembly GCA_026386805.1. Lineage (GTDB taxonomy): Bacteria > Planctomycetota > Phycisphaerae > Sedimentisphaerales > Anaerobacaceae > PLanc-01. Next base: position 46,541 of record JAPLMX010000205.1, read on the forward strand.
AAAAACACGAAAAAGGGCTTGACAAAGTTAGGCGTGACTAACTATACTATAAACAAGTGATCTGGGGTGGGCTGTACCATGGGCAGTGGAGAAGATCGAAAACTCAGCGCCTCTCTGGAAGATTACCTGGAGGCGATCTTCAACCTGGCGGACGCATCGGGATGCGCGCGGAGCAAAGACATCGCTCGGACGCTCGGCGTGGCGAGGTCCTCCGTCACCGGCGCCCTGCGGCTGCTGCGGGAAAGAGGATTGGCGTATTACGAGCCCTACGGCGGTGTGACGCTGACCCAGCAGGGGCGGGCCACGGCCAGGGAGGTCGCCCGCAAGCATGAGATTCTCCAGGCGTTTTTCATGAACGTGCTGGGGGTCGAGAAAGAGGCGGCGCAGCGTGCGGCTTGCCAGGCGGAACATGCCCTGGAATCGGAGATCATCGGCAAGCTGGTGAGCTTCACCGATGACGCGATGGCCCGCAGCGCGGGCGGTCGCGATGAGAAGAGTGAGTCTACGGGCCGCCGGAAACGGTCGGCGAAGGAGTAGTGGCGTGATACAGAGAGCTGTGGCGGAGGAATGCCAGGTTCGGCCCTTGTCCGTCGTCAAGACGGGTGACAAGGTGCTCTTGGTCCGCGTGGACGCCGGACGGGGACTGAACAACCGGCTGGCATCGATGGGATTTGTGCCGGAGGTGGAAATCTCGGTCGTGAGCAACGGGCATCCGGGGCCGTTTGTCGTTGTCATCAAGGACGTCAAGATGGCCTTAGGCAGGGGGGTCGCTCACAAGATCCTGGTGAAATAGACGTGACGAAGGACTCTTTTTTTTGTCGGGAAAGTTAGGCGTGCCTAACTATGGACCTATGGAACGAATCGTCGTAGCCCTCGCGGGCAATCCCAACAGCGGCAAGAGCAGCCTGTTCAATCTGCTCACGGGCGCCCGCCAGCACGTGGCGAACTATCCGGGCGTCACCGTCGAGAAGAAGCAGGGAGTTTGCCGGTACCAGGATCACGAGATCGTCGTGGTCGATTTGCCCGGCACGTACAGCTTGACCGCCTACTCGATGGAAGAGCTCGTCGCCCGCCGCTTCGTCCTGGAGGACAAGCCCGACGTCGTGGTGGACGTCGTGGACGCCTCGAACGTCGAGCGGAACCTGTACCTGGGCACGCAGCTCATCGAGATGGCCCCGCCGCTGGTGTTCGCCTTCAACATGGCTGATTTGGCGAAGCGGCGCGGCCTGGTGTTCGATCTGGAGCAGTTGTCGCGGCTGCTGGAGACCCGGATCGTGCCGACCGTGGCCAGCAAGGGCGAAGGCCGAGCCGCCTTGCTGGAAGCGATTCTCCGGACGGCCCAAGAAGGCAGAAAGGCCCGCATCCACACGGTGCAATATGGAGACGAGATCGAAGAGCAGATCACCCGAATCGAAGGGGTTGTCCGTGAATGGGAGAAGGGATTGGCCGAGAGGTACGGCTCGCGCTGGCTCGCCGTGAAACTGCTGGAGCAGGATGAGGAAATCCTCGCTCAGGTGGGACGCCCGGAGGTGCTCGACGTTGTGGACAAGAGCGTCCGCCACCTGCGTGGTCTCTTTCGGGACGAGCCGGAGATCGTCATGGCGGACCGGCGCTACGGCTTCATCTCGGGGGCGTGCCAGGAGACGATCAAGAATTCCGTCGAGCGGCGGCACGATGCGAGCGACACGATCGACGCGGTCGTCACCAATCGCGTTCTTGGCTTGCCGATTTTCCTGTTGCTGATGTACGCGGTGTTCTGGGCGACCTTCGCCCTGGGCGAATACCCGATGAAGGGTCTGGAATGGCTCTTCGGGTGGCTCACAGCCGCCGTGTCGGGACTCTGGCCGGTGGGAAGCGAGAGCTGGCTGCGGTCCTTGCTGGTCGATGGGGTGATCGCCGGAGTGGGAGGCGTCGTGGTCTTTCTGCCGAACATTTTGCTGCTGTTCCTGGCGATCGCGCTGCTGGAGGATACGGGCTACATGGCCCGGGCGGCGTTCGTCATGGATCGTCTCATGTACAAGATCGGCCTGCACGGCAAGAGCTTCATTCCCATGCTGATCGGCTTCGGCTGCTCGGTCCCGGCGATCATGGCGACGCGGATTCTGGAGAATCGCCGCAACCGGCTCACGACGATCCTGGTGATTCCGCTGATGAGCTGCGGGGCGCGCTTGACGATCTACTCGCTGCTGATCCCGGCCTTCTTCGCTCTCCACTGGAGAGGGCCTGTGATGTGGTCGATCTACCTGATCGGGATTCTTCTGGCCGTTATCTGCGCCAAGCTGCTGCGCGTGACGATCTTTCAGGGCGAGACGATGCCGTTCGTGATGGAGCTGCCGCCGTATCGCGTGCCCACGCCCCGCTCGGTCCTGATCCACATGTGGCAACGGGGCTGGATGTTCCTCAAGAAGGCCGGCACCGTGATCCTGGGCATTTCGATCGTCTTATGGGTCCTGGCCAGTTTCCCCAAGCCTGACGCCCGGGACCTGGCCGGACTGGATGAGACGCAGGCCCGGCAGGTGGCGATGTCCCATTCCGTCATGGGGCGCGTGGGGCACCTCATCGAGCCGGCGATCCAGCCGCTGGGATTCGACTGGAAGATCGGGACGGCCCTGATCGGATCGCTGGCCGCCAAGGAAGTGTTCGTTTCGCAGTTGAGCATCGTCTATGCGGTGCACTCCCAGGATAGCAGCGACGTCTTGAGTGCCAAGCTCCGGGCCAGCTATACACCCTTGGTCGGGTTCTGTATCCTGCTCTTTTGCCTGATCTCGGCGCCCTGCGTGGCGACCCTGGCCATCACCCGGCAGGAAGCAGGCTCCTGGCGCTGGGCCGCCTTTCAATTCCTCGGCCTGACGGCTTTGGCCTATGGCGTGACTCTCGTTGTGTTTCAGTTGGGCAGAATATGGCTATGAACCGTGAGGACCCAGCCAGCAACGAGCCAGCCAGGGCGCGTCGAGCGGGAGAATTGGTTCCTCATCAACCCCGGGATGCGGTTCGCCATCGACTTCGATGGGGGGCTTCAGATCGTTCCCGGCCTGAGCTTCCCCATCGGCGTTGGTCCGTCGGCCGGGGAATATGGGGTCTTCTTCTATCTGTCCTTTGAGCATCCGCTTTTCAGGCCCAAGGCTTCGTCTCGCTGATTCCAGAAGGACTTTTCCATCCGAATGGTTGGAGACACGGCGCAAAAAGCCGTTCCGGCCCGCTGCTGTGGACACGCGACGTGACTCTTCCGCGTCAGCCTGGGTGTTCGACACGCCTAAAGCCCCGGTGGATAGACAGGTGCGGACGACGCGACGGGATTTGCGCTACGCGCTCAAGCACGGCGGAAATGAGCGATTGGGGTCGGCTTTTCATTCGGCGCCGTGATCGTGAGGTTGGCGGACGGGAGGCTTCGTCGGATTTCTCCGGGCTGTTCATCGCGACGATCAGGGCGCCCGCCGAAGCCCCGGCGGAATAACACACAGCCAAGACCCAGTTATTTGTGCGGATAAAATTCGACAGTACCCACAATCCCAAGAGATTTTCGATAAAGACAATGCAGACGAGAAGGGTCTTCTCCCCCCGGGCGCACGCTAGCGTACGCCGCAACGCGAGATACCATTCTCCGCAGCCGACAGCCAGGTAAAGGATCATCGCCAGGAGGAGGTTCATTGTCGTCCTCCTTCCCGATGCCCCACCAGACCAGGATGTTCTGCATCGTCTCCATAATCTTAGTATACCAGATCATCAGCCCCGAGGCAAGGCGCCGGGGCGCCGGATTGAGTGGATTTGTCGTAACTTCTGTTTCAGGCGTAAGTTATGATTCATTTGAGCTCGGCATTGGCGATCCCAATATACCGAGTATTTCAACCTATACTTATACTACCGTGGTTTTTACGAAGGCCGAGCGGGACGTGTTCATCGAAGTTGGGACTGCTTCAGCCAGGCGACGAAGCGGGCGAGGCCGGTCTGGATGCTGGTCGAGGGTTTGTAGCCGAGCTGGACTTCGGCTTTCGTCACATCGGCGTAAGTGCGCTCGACGTCGCCCGGCTGGGGCGGCAGGTAGTTCCTGATGGCCTTTTTGCCGAGGGCGTTCTCCAGTTCCGTGATGAGATCGGTGACGCTGATTGGCTGGGACTCGCCGAGATTGTAGATCTGGTAGTCGGTGCACCGGTCGATGGCCGCGACGACGCCGCTGAGGATGTCATCGATATAGGTGAAGTCCCGCATCATCGTGCCGTCGCCGAAGACGGGAATGGGTTTTCCCTCCTCGATGAGCCGGGCGAATTTGTGGATGGCCAGGTCCGGCCGCTGACGCGGGCCGTAGACGGTGAAAAAGCGGAGACAAGTGATCGCGATTCCGTAGAGGTGATGGTACGTGTGGCAGATCAGTTCGCCCGCCTTTTTGGTCGCCGCGTAGGGCGAGATCGGAAAATCGACGTTGTCCTCCTCGGAGAAGGGGACTTTTTCGTTGTTGCCGTAGACGCTGGAGCTGGAAGCGAAGACGAAGCGGCCGATATTGCGCTGCCGGGCGATCTCCAGCAGCACGACGGTCCCGTTGATATTGACGTCCATGTAGAGCACAGGCTCGGCGATGGAGGGCCGGACCCCGGCTCGGGCGGCCAAGTGGACGATCACATCGATGCCATCCTCAATCGCCTTCTCCATCGCGGCTTTGTCACGGATATCGGCCTCGATAAGTCGGAAATTCGGATTCGACAGACAGCCGGCGATATTGGCTCGCTTGACGCGCGGATCGTAGAACCCGTCGAAGTTGTCCACGCCCGTCACGGTCCAGCCGTCCCGCAGGAGCCGCTCGCTCAGATGCGAGCCGATGAATCCCGCTGCCCCGGTCACAAGTGCTTTCATGCTTCTGTTACTCCCTTTGAAGACGCTCCCACTCGTGTGGGACTACGTTTGGTGGCGGAACAATCTGCGTTTGTCATGCTGAACGAAGTGAAGCATCTGGACGTCGCAAGAGAAGCCGCCACCGCATCGAGTCCACGTCTTCATCGGTGGCCAGATCCTTCGCTGCCGCTCAGGATGACAGAATAGGTGCACAGGCACCACAAAAGTCGGTCGCACGTTCACATTCCTTTTGCCAGTTGCTTGATGAACTGCCGCAGGTCCTCCGCCATGTCGTCGCGCTTGAGGGCGAACTCGATGTTCGTCCGGATGAATCCTTCCTTGTTGCCGATGTCGCAGCGCTTGCCTTCGAGCTTGAGTCCGTACATCGGCCGGGTCCTCACGAGGGCCTTCAGGGCTTCGGTCAGTTGGATCTCGCCGTCTTTGCTGGGCGTCGTCTTCTCGAGGAAGCCGAAAATGTCCGGCGTCAGCAGGTATCGGCCGGCGATGACGAGATTGGAGGGAGCCTTCTCCGGCCTGGGCTTCTCGACGAAATCGCGGATCCGGTAGACGCCGGGGCGGATCTCCTGGCCGTCGATGACGCCGTAGAGACTGACCTTCTTGGGCTCCACCTCTTCGAGCAGGATCACCGGCTGCTGGAGCTCCTCGAACAACTCGACCATCTGGGCGGCCGCCGGCTTGACCGAATCGATCACCGTGTCGCCGAGCAGCACGACGAACGGCTCCTCCTGGACGTGATGCCGGGCACAGTACACGGCGTCACCCAGGCCGAGCATCTCCCTTTGCCAGACGAAGTGAATGTCGGCCAACTCCGAGATGCGGCGCATCGCCTGCAACTCCGCCGTTTTGCCCTTCGCTTCCAGCTGGGCTTCGAGCTGAAAGCTGCGGTCGAAATGCTCCTCGAGGGAGCGCTTGCCCTTGCCGATGATCATGAGCAGATCGGTGATTCCCGCTTGGACGGCCTCCTCCACGACGTATTGAATCACCGGCGTATCGACGATCGGCAGCATCTCCTTCGGCTGCGACTTCGTGGCCGGCAGAAAACGGGTGCCGAATCCGGCGGCGGGAATGACGGCCTTGCGAATCATGCTTTGGCGTTTCCCGTCCCGGGGACGATTTGCGGTTTGATAACCTTGATCTTCAGCCGGTGCAGCGTCTTTCGCAATTCCGTGAACATCCGCTCGTCCGCGTAGGCGCCGACGATGGCCCCGCCGGAGCCGGTGAACGTGGCGCTCGCGCCGGTGGAACGGGCGGCCTCGACCATCCGGATATTGTCGTTGCCGATTCGATAGATCTGTCTGCGCTTGTCGAAGCCGGCATTGAGCAGACGGCCGATCCTGTCGAGGTCGCCGTCGAGCAGGCAGCGCTTGGCCTTGTCGGTCAGGTCGGCCCAGAACCGCATCGCGTTGACGACTTTTCGCTCCCCCTGCTCGAAGCGCTGACGGATGTCGTTATGGAATACCTCCGTCGGCTCGCTCAGGTCGTCGCGATAGGCGACATACAATCGGGGCAGCAATTGGGGATCGAGTGGCTCGTAATTGCCGTACCCTTGCTTTTCCATGATCTCCTTGGCGAAGTCCATGTAGACCAGGCCCTCGTAGGCCTGGATGACGCGGTCCTGAAGTCCGGCGGGAATGCGCAATTCTCCGGCCTCGGCGGCGAGGACCAGATTGGCCTGCACGTACTTCGGGATGCTGACCCCGTAGAAGGCCAGCAGCGCCCGCAGGCACGCCGTGATGATGGCACTGGAGCCGGCCAGACCTACGCCGTGGGGAATGTCCGAATTGTATCGGATCGTGAAGTTCTTGGCGTGCAGCTCGATCTGGTTTTCATGGCAATAGTCGTAGAATTTCTTGACGGTGGCCTTCAAGAGGCGGACCCCGCCGTAGTAGCCATGCAGCCGCACGTCGCTTACGAGGGCGGTGATGCTGTCGAAGTAGGAGCGATCCTTCTCGCTGGGCAGGATCTCCAGCTCCGGCGTCTCGTACAGGACGACCTCGGCGCGGAAATTGCTGAAGGCGAAGGAGATCGTCTTGCCGAAGTATCCATCCGAGGGATTACCCACCAGTCCGGCTCTCGGATAAGCCTTCGTTCGAATAATCACATTAAGGACCCTCTGCAACCGTGCCAATCGGAATCAATGGACCTGCGCCCGCAGTTTAGACGAACTGGCCGCCACGTGCAAGAGCTACCTGGGATTCTCCGGTTCCTGTGACGCCGGCTGTCGCGGGGCCTCCACCGGCTCGACCATGACGATGTCGATCTCGACGCTGGCCGCTTGGCCGAGCAGGTTGATCTGGAGCACCAGCCGCGTATCGCCCTTGGTCTGCAGGATGATCCCCTCCAACCCGAGCAGGGGGCCGGCAATGACCCGGCACCACTGTCCTTTGTTGAGGTACTTATGAGGTGTCAACGGCGCACCGGCCCGTAATGCCTGGTCGAACCGCGCCAGCTCGTGGATGAGATTCTCCTGGTTCTTCACCTCGATGAGATTCGCCACGCGGTTGGTCTTGAGCAGCTCGACCCGCTCGTTGTCGTTGCCGCAGAAGAACAAGTAGCCTGTGAATAGCGGGAGCAACGATTTGATCGTTCGCTCGCTGTGGCGGTGTACCCGCCAGGTCATTGGGAGGAAATAACTGATGTTCTTGGCCATCAGGTCGTGGGCCAGGGCTTTTTCGTTCCTGCTCTTGGTGTGCGCGACCCACCACAGGCCGTTGAACTGCCGGATCGATTCGGCCTGAGGCCAAACCAGCGGCGGGTTTTCACTTATCTTAAGCAACTGCGCTCTCCCTAACTTACACCGATGTCGGAGTCATCGGGCATGAATGCCCTGCGATCCCCCGCATCCTCTAATCTGTAAACCAGCACGCGTCATCAGTCGATTCATCCGATAGAAGACATAGTGTATTGGTGTCGGCCGCGAAAGTCAAAGCAAATGGCGCCGGCTTGACCGCTATCGGCCTTCTCTTTACGATGGGGCCGCGTCGGGCAAGGACGCAGGAGTTCGCAGGAGAGATTATGGGACGATCCGATCCGCCAAGGCAGGGCAGTTCTCATCCCCGGGTGGCCGTGCTGTTTACGTGCATTGGCCGGCGGGTATCCCTTCTACGCTGTTTCCAGACCGCCGCTTCGGACCTCGGCCTGGATGCCTTCTTCTGCGGCACAGACACCAGCAAGCTGAGTCCTGCCTTGCAGTTGTGCGACGAGGCATTCCTGGTTGAGCCGACGACCCATGATGGGTATATCGAGCAGCTCCTGTCGATCGTGCGGGGATATGGCGTGACTCTCTTGGTGCCTACCGTGGATTTGGACCTGCGGCTATTGGCCCAGCACAAGCCCCGGTTCGAGGAATTGGGCTGCCGCGTGCTCATCTCGGACCCCGACGTGATCGACACGTGCCAGGACAAGCGGCGGACGTTTGGGTTCCTGGCCAAGAGCGGCTTCGGAACCCCGGTGACGATGAGCGTTCGCACGGCCTTGGCGGCCGACCGTCGCGGCGAGCTGACGTGGTCGTGCTTTCTGAAACGCTGGGATGGCTACGCGAGCCGCGACAACGCCGTCGTGCACAATGCCGCTGAGATGCGCTTCTTTGCCCGCCGAATCCCGAACGCCCTGTGCCAGGAATACATCGAGGGGACCGAATATACGTGCGACGCCTACGTGGATTTCGAGAAAGAGGTCCGGTGCATCGTCCCGCGCCGGCGGATCGAGGTCCGCGCGGGTGAGGTGAGCAAGGGACGGGTGGTCAAGGACCCGGAAATCATGGGCCAGGCGAAGCGGGTGGTCGAGCTTCTCGGGGCGGGGCCGGGCGTCATTACGCTGCAACTTTTCGTCACGAAGGACGGCCAAATCAAGTTCACCGAGATCAATCCCCGCTTCGGCGGCGGGGCGCCCCTGTCGATCCAGGCGGGGGCGGACTTCCCCAAGTGGATTCTCCAGGAGTTGATCGGTCAGCGCCCACACATCGGCTTTGACGATTTCACGGACGGTCTGACGATGCTGCGCTACGACGCCGAGGTCTGGCTCAAGGATACTGACATCAAGGGCACGAAGGTCGATGTTTGATTCGCTGATCGGGGACAAGAGGCCGCTGGGCTGGGTGCTCCAGTTCTGGCCCGTACTGCCGGCGGCGTTCTTCATCTCGCTGGCGGCCACGGCTCTGTGCAAGCGGGTCGCGGTCCGCTTCGGGATCGTGGACCGGCCCGACAACCGCGTCAAGACGCACAAAGAGCCTATCGCCTACCTGGGCGGGGTGGGCATGTTGATCGGCCTGATCATCGGCCTCCTCGCGGGAGTCTATCTGCTGCGGACGAACCCGGCGTTTGGCCACGAGCTTCGGTGGCTTTTGGGGGTGTTGGCCGGGGCGGTGATTGCATGTCTTGTGGGCTTGGCGGATGACATCCTGGACCTGCGGCCGCGTCACAAAATGCTTGGGCAGGTGCTGGCGGCGGGCGTCCTGCTGCTCGTCGGCATCAATCCCAATGTTCAGCAAGTCACAAGACCATATGGTCTGCCCATACCTGCGAACGTCGAGATCGTTCTTGATGTCCTTATCGTCACATTTTTCGTGCTCGGGGCGACGAACTCGCTGAATCTGCTCGACGGCCTGGACGGTCTCTGTGGCGGCATCACAGCCATCATCGCGGTTCCGATGCTGTTGCTGGCCACCCACTTGGCGACCTGGGGCTTCAGCGACTTCGGCGATCCCGTGCGGATCGTGATCTGCCTGGGCCTGGTGGGGAGCGTCTGCGGCTTCCTGCCCTTCAACCGGCACCCGGCCAAGATCTTCATGGGCGACGCCGGCAGTATGCTCCTGGGTTTTGTAGTGGCGGCCCTGATGATCCTATTTGCCGAGAAGGTGCCGCGCTGGTGGCTGGCGTCGATCATCGTATTTGGCCTGCCCATCCTCGACACCGGCGTGGCGGTCGTTCGACGCCTGCTCAACCACCGGCCCCTCTTCGTCTCCGACCGTGGGCACATTTATGACCAGATGATCGATCGCGGCATCCCGCTGAAACGAACCGTAGCGATCTGCTACGGCTTGGCCGGTTTCTATGCCCTGCTCGGCGGAGCCATGAGCCAAATTCGGACGCGCTACGCGGCGATCGTCTACCTCGTCGTCATCGCCACCTCCGCCTTGATCGTCTGGCGAAAAGGCTACCTCAAGATGCAGGGCCTGCGCGGCGTCGTGCCGGAGAAGAGGAGCTTCAAGTTTGACGTGTGAAGTTGCAAGCACTTCCAACCTCCAACTTCCGACTTCACACTTCGTTACATCGTCACCGTCAGATACTCCGTGTCCTGGGTGAACTGGGCTACCCCTTCGAACGCGGCGGGTATTACGAAGCAATCCCCGGCCCTGAACTCGACCGGCTCCGCCTCGCGGGACAGGATCGTGCCGCCGCCGGTGAGGAAGATCAAGACCCTCAAGCAGCCCCGCGCGAAGAACCGCTCACCATTGGCCGCCTGATGTCCCTTATCCACCCTGAAGAACACGCAATCGACTAACCGCCCCACCGTCGCGACGGGTAGCTCGTCCGGCGTTACGTTGAAATGGATGCTTTCGAGGGCCTCGTCAATGTGCAGCGGCCTGGGCTTGCCCGAGTCATCCACCCGATTCCAGTCGAAGACACGATAGGTCGTATCGGAGGGGGTCTGGACCTCGGCAATGAGCAGACCCGCCCCCAGGCTGTGGACAGTACCGGCGGGAATGAAATGGCACTCCCCGGGCTTCACGGGTACTTCGGCGAGCAAATCGGCGGCTGTTCCGTCCTGAATCGCCGTGGCAAACCGCTCTCTCGTGACGCCTTTCTTGAACCCCTTGTAGATCACCGCCCCCGGCTCGGCTTGAACGACATACCAGCACTCGGTCTTGGGGTCACCCTTGCCCATCTGCCGACAGGTCTCGGCGTCCGGGTGAACCTGAACGCTCAGCACATCTTGCGCATCCAGGAACTTGACCAATAGCGGAAAACGCTCCAGACGTGTGTCGCGGCCATCCTGGCCGCGCTGTGTCGAAGGCGTCCCGCCTTCGGATCGCGGGCGGGACGCCCGCGACACAAATCCATGGGGCACGCCTTGCGTCCCCGCGATCTCCTGCGCGTATCGGCGGACGACCTCACCCAGCGTCTGTCCCGCCAGTGGCCCATTCCCAATTGTAGACTGGCCTTCGGGCAGGTCCGCGATTTCCCAACTCTCGCCGATCTTCTCCCCCGGCGGAAGCTCCTTGCCAAAGGCTTCTTCAAGGTTCCGCCCACCCCAAATCCGCGACTTGAACACCGGCACCGATTTCAAAGGATATGTTTTCATAGCGTCCATTCTACCAAAGCCGGCAGGTCTCTCGAAAGCCGCAGTCCCGCGGAAATTGGCTTTGTTTCGCAGAATCCCTCTGGGCTGCCGATGTGACACAACTCCTTTTCCATAAAGCACTTGTCGGAAAATTGGCTTTGTTTCGCACGATTGGCTCCACCGGCGGCACTGGCGCCTTGCCGACCCTGGCCCATTGTTGTCCGCGTGGCAATTGGCTTCGTTTCGCACGCTTTGACCCAGTGGTAACGGCATGGGCGATCTTGCCCGCCCTCGCCCACCGGTGCCCGCCGACGGAAATTGGCTTTGTTTCGCAGAATCCCCGTGGGCTGCCGACGTGGCGCAAATCCTTTCCCATAAAGCGCTTGTCGGAAAATTGGCTTTGTTTCGCACGATTGGCCCAATCGGCGGCACTGGCATCTTGCCGACCCTGGCCCATTGCTGTCCGTGCGGGAATTGGCTTTGTTTCGCACGCTTTGACCCAGCGGTAGCGGCATGGGCGACCTTGCCCGCCCTCGCCCACCGGTGCCCGCCGGAGGGAATTGGCTTCGTTTCGCACAATTGCATCCTCGGCCCCGGACGGTACGTTGGCCCGCGACGGGAACGATAGAATGATGCAGGGTGTCAGTCACCCGACGGACGGAACACGCCAATTCTTTTTCAATCACGCGGTTGGCGAGAATGGTTGCCTCCCCGGGCATCGTGAAGCCCTCCAAATTGCGTTTCCGTTAACCACCGGCTCTGCCGGTGAGCATTCACAAGGCTCTGCCGTTTCGTGCGTGTTTTTGGGTAGGTAGTTCCCCTTGAGGAAGGCCCCGCCGGGCCCAGGAGAACTACCATGAAAGAACGGCATAGTCACGCGATGGCCCCTTTTAGGGGCCTTCCTCATACCACCGGCTCTGCCGGTGGTTCTGATTCATAGTTCGCAACTCGCTATTCAATTGCATGAATATCATACTCAACGTGACATTGTGTGTCAAAAGAATTCGGGCCGGTTCTCGGAATTTCTGCATCCGTTCCGTTCGATGTAGGCAAACCATTGCTGGGAAAGGAGTTACGCAAATCCGACTTGGCCTTGACGATGGTTGTGTCGCGGGCATCCTGCCCGCGATTCGAGGGCGCTCGCGCCCTCGACACCTCAGATCAGCGGTCACATGCAACTGCCCCGCGTTTTCCGTCCGGTTCCTTGCCGATAGGCCGGTTTGATGGTATACTTACGTCCCTATGGAGAATGAAGCCCGGGAGAAACGACCGTTCGATGTTTTCCTGTCCCACAACAGGAAGGACAAGCCCGCTGTACGCGAGTTGGCCGCGGCGCTGCGCAAGCGAGGGATCAAGGTGTGGCTGGATGAAGATGAACTGATTGCCGGCGACAATTGGCAGCATGGCCTTGAGAATGGGATCACGGACTCCGATACTTTTGCCGTGTGCATTGGTCCGGCGGGCATCGGTCCCTGGGAAGACCAAGAGATGCAGGCGGCGTTGGTGTTGGCGGTGGAACTGAAACGCCGGGTCATCCCGGTTGTCCTGCCGGCCGCGCCCGAGAAACCTCAGATGTCCTTATTCCTCAGAACTCGAACTTGGGTTGACTTGCGTCCCTCCCTCACCGAAGAGGGATTGGCGAAACTGGAACGGGGTATCACCGGGCGGAGACCTGGCTCGGACACCACGAATGACATCCCGCGCTCCGGGCCGCCTTGCGACCGCCCGCCGCGAGCGCAGGCGGGGAAGCTCTTTGGCCGGGATGCTCAGCTTGATGACCTTATCGGCCGGCTCCGCCGGCGCGAGAGCACCTGTGTCTGGGGTCCGGCCGGATTTGGCAAGACTGCCCTCGCCGCCGAGGCAATCCACCGCTTGCTCGCCGAAGTTGGCGACGATCTGGCCCGCAGCCCATTCCCCGGTGGCATTGTATTGCTTGATCTCTATCGGCTCAGCGATCATGGCGGGCGGCCCTGGGACCAGCTTGCCGAACAGGCCTGGCACACCCTGGCCGACAAGCTCGAGCCCGCGCAGCGGGCCGATCAGCCTGCGCGCGACCGTGCCCGGAAGGCCTGCGCCGGACGCCAAGCCCTTGTCGTCGTGGAAGGCGCCGAGGAAGCCGGAGATTGCGAGAACTTGACCGACCTCCTCTCCGTCCTGGACGACGTGGCCCGTCGGCTTGTCCTGACACGCAGCAAAGGCCAGTGCGCCCTGCATGATTTCATTCACGTCGATGTTGAGCTTGAGCACTCGGAGGCGCTTGCCCTTCTGCGCAAGCTCGCCCAAGGCCGTGCGTCGGAAGACGTGTTGACCGGCGTTCTGCACGCCCTGGGCGGGCATCCGCTGGCGCTGACGTGGGCCGGCTGCCAGCTTGCCTTGGCGGAAGAACCGCCCACGCTCTTTCTCAAGGAACTCCAAGCCGAGAAACTGCCGCGACTCCACGACCCCCAATACGAGAAACACACGTTGAGATGGCTCTACGACCGCAGCGTACGCCGACTGCCCGAGGACGCCCGCCGTGTACTGGCCGCTGCCGGCCTGCTCGCGCCCGCGCCCTTTGACGCCGGTGTCGCCGTCGCGGCGCTGTGGGAAACCGACACGCCGCAGACCCCGGAGACCGACGCGCGTGCCCATGAGGCTCTCAGGCAGCTTGTTCGGCAGGGCTTGCTACGTTTAGTGCCGGACGACGAACGTTGGGAATTCACCCATCCTTTGGCTGCCCGTTTCGCGACAGATGAGGGGGCCTTTTCTATTTGCCTGCTCCAAGCGCTGAGCCGGTGGATTCCTCATGCCTTCCAGAATGCCGTAATGCACTTACGCCGGACGCAGGACTTTTCCTGTGTGCAGGCTGTTTCGCTCCACGCCAGCGCTTTGCTGGCCCACGACAAGACCCGTGACGCGGCTGGATGGCTTGCTGATTGGCTCCTTTATGATGGTCAGGACTTACTCTTCGCTTTGGGTCGAGTTGGCCATGCACGCGACAGCTTGAGCAGTGTGGAGACTTGGATGCTTCGCCAGGCGGAGGAGAAACGCGCGACTTCACAGTGGCGACGGGAGTTTTCCTGCGTGTTGAACCGCCAGGGGGACATTCTACTTGCGCAAGGGGACTTGGCGGGGGCGCGAGCCAGTTATGAGCGGAGCCACAATATACGTGAGGAATTGGTGAGGGGCGATCCAACCAGCGCCCAGTGGCAGCGGGACCTGTGCGTCAGCCTGGAGAGGCTGGGTGACGTGCAGTTGGCGCAGGGGGACTTGGCAGGAGCACGGGCCAATTACGAGCAGAGCCGCAAGGTTCATGAGAAGCTGGCGCAGGGCGACCCGACCAACGCCCAGTGGCAACGGGACTTGAGCGTCAGCCTGGAGAAGCTGGGTGACATACAGATGGCGCAAGGGGACTTGGCGGGGGCGCGAGCCAGTTACGAACAGAGCTTCGCTATTCGTGAGAAGTTGGCGAGGGGTGAACCGGCCAACGTCGTGCGGCTGCGGGACTTGACCATCAGCGTAGAGAGGCTGGGCGACGTGCGGTCGGCACAAGGGGACTTAGCGGGAGCACGGGTCAAGTACGAGTTAAGCCGCAAGGTTCATGAGAAGCTGGCGCAGGGTGATCCGACCAACGCCCAGTGGCAGCGAGTCCTGAGCGTCAGCCTGGAAAAGCTGGGCGACGTGCAGTTGGCGCAAGGGGACTTGGTTGGAGCGTGGGCCAGTTACGAGCAGAGCCACAAGATACGTAAGAAGCTGGCGCAAGGTGATCCGACTAACGCCCAATGGCAGCGGGACTTGGGCGTCAGCTTGGAGAAGTTCGGCAATGTGCAGTGGATGCGGGAGGATCTGGCGGGGGCGCGAGGCAGTTACGAGCGGAGCCGTAGGATTCATGAGAAGTTGGCGGCGAGCGATCCGACGAACGCGGAATGGCAGCGGGACTTGGGTATGAGTCTGATCAAGCTGGGCGATGTTCAGTTGGCCCAGAGGGACT
Source organism: Phycisphaerae bacterium (assembly GCA_026386805.1). Classification (GTDB taxonomy): domain Bacteria; phylum Planctomycetota; class Phycisphaerae; order Sedimentisphaerales; family Anaerobacaceae; genus PLanc-01. The sequence goes on from JAPLMX010000205.1 coordinate 61,638, forward strand.
TGGCGGGAGCGTGGGCCAGTTACGGGCAGAGCCACAAGATACGTGAGAAGTTGGCGCGAGGCGATCCAACCAACGCCTCACGGCAGTATGACTTGAGTGTCAGCAATGAGAGGCTTGGGACCGTTTTGCAGGAACAGGGGGACTTAGAGGGCGCTCTGGACGCCTTTCGAAAGAAATTCGGCATCATCAACAAGTTGACGCAGGGCGACCCGACCAACGCCGAGTGGCAGCGGGACTTGGTGGTCTCCCGGGGCAAGCTGGGTGACCTCGCGGCTAAAGCGGGCAACCCGGTCGCCGCCCGGCAGGAGTTCACTGCTGCATTGGCCATTGCCGAGCGTCTGACGAAGCTGGACCCCACCAATGCTACCTGGCGCAATGACGTTGCCTGGCTGCGTGACCGACTCGGACAACTCCCGCCGGTGTGAGAATCCCGTGGGACAGACCATGCCGCTTCAGAGTCTCTCCAATGCCCGCGCACTGCGGTAATCGGAGCCTCTAATACGGATTCGGTCTAATTCGTGCGCTCGATCCGACCGTGGCATGGGCTTCCAGCCCATGTATCATCGGCAGGATGCCGATGCCACAAAGTCGGACGCGCACGGACTCTTCCGAATCCGTATAAGTCCCGAGTCTCCGGGAATTGGACCGAGTCGGGGGCTATGCGGTCGGGCCGCCGGCGGCGGGCGGGGTTGGGGCTTTCTTTTGCGGCTCTTCCATGTACCTTTGCCAGTTGGTGTTCTCGGTGGAGATCAGTTGCTCGACCCGCTGGACGAGAAGGCAGACCCGGTTCTCCGGGTCGTTGTAGGGTCCGCAGGAGGTCTCGTAGAAGAACTTCTCGTGGCTGGGTGCCATGCTTATGCCGCGTAAGCATGTCTTGTCTTTCGCGTGGAACATGTCTACGAGGCGTAGACATGGCACCCAGCAACAGGTGGGCCTGGATTACCGGTTTTGTCCGTCAAGACTCATTCGAGTGTCTTCCACGGAGACGCGAATAGGGATTCGTATGCCGGATTCCCGGAGTGCGGTCCTGGTATGCTTCCGTGTCTTGTGCTACCGCAGGCCGGCCAGGATGCCGTTGGCGATGGCTTGGGCGAGGCGGTTTTGGTAGGTACCGTCCCGGAGGCGGGCGCAGTCCTGGGTGTTGGAGAGGTAGCCGAGTTCGACTAAGACGGCCGGACCGTTGGTGTTGACGAGGACCTTGTAGTCGGCCTCGCGGATGCCGTGGCTCTCGGCGCCGGTGGCGGCCATCGCCTGGTTGATCTCGCCGGCGACACGGTGGGCTTCGGGCGAGGCGGTCCGCGCGACGTAGACCGTGAAGCCCTGGAGGCTTCGGTTCGGGTTGGAGTCGGAATGGATGCTGACGAAAAGGTCGGCGTTGCGGCGGTTGGCGATATCGGATCGCTCCTCCAACTCGATGAACCGGTCATCCTGGCGGGTCATGACGACGCTGACCCCTCTTTGCTGGAGGAGACCGGCGACCCTGGTCGCCACCTCCAGGTTGATGCCTTTTTCGCGGAGGCCGTTGGTGCTGATCGTGCCGGGATCATGGCCGCCGTGGCCCGCGTCGATGACGACGAGCGCCTTGGTTTTGAGCGGGCCGGGCCGGGCGACCGGTGGCTGCTGCGGGGTGGTGGACCGAAGGTACTGGCGGATCTGGGGGATGAGGGAATCCGACACGTACACGGTGTCGCGTTGCCTCTTGACCTCGCCGACGGAGCCCATAGGCTTGCCGTTGACGAAGAAGCGGCCGCCCGTTTGGGTGAAGAGGATGACGGTATTGGCCGCGTTCTTTAGGACGACAAAGGCCTCATCCCGCTCGGTGATTTGCAGACCCAGGCGCAGGGCCAAGTCCTCAAGGGTCGTCGCGTGCTCCGCGACCACCGGTTTCGGCGTCTGTTTCTGCGGCTGCTCGCAACCAGCGACCCCCAAGGATACGAGGCCCAGAGCGATAATGATGTTCGTTCTCAGAGTCATACAGGGGCTATTATCGGAAATTAGGCAGCAAAGGGTTTAATCTAAGTAACAAAGGTAACCCCCCGGCTCAGCCGGGGGACTCCCAGAGTTTGACAGATCCAGGAGTCGTCCACCAGACTCACGGACTGTGAACCGCTCAAAGTTTCACAGAAAGGAGATCTGATGGACGACTAGGAGAGCCTAAAGCATACGAAATGGGAATGCAAATACCATGTCGTGTTCATTCCCAAGTGTCGGCGCAAGAAGCTGTACCAGCAGTTGCGTCAGGACTTGGGGGAGGTGTTTCGCCCGTTGGCTCAGCGGAAGGAAAGCCAGATTCTGGAAGGGCACTTGGTCGTGGATCACGTGCACAGGTTGATCTCGATCCCGCCCAAGTACGCCGTGGCCCAGGTGATTGGGTACCTCAAAGGCAAAAGTGCGATTCACATCGCCCGCACGACGGGCGGCCGCCAGAGGAACTTCACGGGCGAGCACTTCTGGGCCCGTGGCTATTTTGTGTCCACGGTGGGTCGAGACGAGAAGGCGATTCGGGAATACATCCAGCGGCAGGAACAGGAGGATCACCGGCTGGACCAGATGAAGATGTTCGATTGACCGCCGCCGCAGGCGGCTCCCCAACAATCCGCTTTGAGCGGTTCACATTTCAAGCCTCCACCTCTGGTGGAGGTATTGACTTTCAAGTTTCAAGTTGGAAGCGGGAAGTGCGAAGTGGGAAGCACCTGAGACTGTAAAACTCCCAACTTCAAACTCCTACGCGCAGGCAGGGCAAAGGCCCTCCAGTCGGACCTGCTGGCGGTTGACGATGAAGCCCTTTTGGGAGACCTTCGCCATGGGTAGCAGGATATCGGTGAGGCAGTGGGTCACGCCGCAGTTCGTGCACGTAAAGTGCGGGTTGCACTGGTGTTCCGTGCAGTGGTCCGCCAGCTCGAAGTGCCAGGCCCGCTGGTACGTGAACGCACGGTGGACCAAGCTGACCTCGATCAGCGATTCGAGCGTTCGATAGACCGTCACTTTGTTCAGGGCGTTCTTCGTGTCGAGGGCGTTCCGCCCTCGAATCGCGGGCTGGAAGCCCGCGACACGCTCGGCGATCTGATCCTGGCGCAGGGGTCTGGCGGCCTGCATCAGGACCTGCAAGATAGCAATCCGGGCCTCCGTGCAGTAGAGCTTTGCATCTTTCAGAATCCTGCGGGCCTTGTCACGCTGCGGAGTGGTCATGCGTGGACCTCCTCATGGGCATGGTCGTGCCCGGTGTGCAGGTGGGGCGAGCGGACAAACAGCAGCGGAAACACGATATCGCTGGAGCAGCAGGGCACCCACACGGCGACAAAGAGCACGCAGACCATTCCAATGATGGTCAGAATCGTTATGTCGGTATGAGTGTTCATCAGGATGTGTGCGGCGGACGCCCACGTGCTGACGAGGATATGGCCGGCGTGGGGCAGCTTAGTCCTCGGTAGGAAGAACCCGATCAGGATGCCGAGCACGGCGGCCGGATTGACGATGTACCACTCTTCGATGAAACCGAGGTGAATCTTCGGCCCGCGATGCTCGGATGATTCGCCGGCGGCGCCTGCCTCGGTGTTCGACGCCTCGTTCCCATGGCCGGCGTGGACCTCGGATTCCGTTGGGATGGCCACCCCGAGAATGCTCTCGCCGAAGAACGGGATGATCGAGTTACTCAGGGTAGCCGTGCCCACCGAGCTGAGGTAGCCGACCAGCAGCACGACGAAGAAACTCTTGGCCCTTTCGTGCAGCCGAAAGATGGACCCGGCCACGATGGCCGACAGGGTCACGTGCAAGGGGTGAAACACGTAGAAAAGCCGGTACGTGGTGGTTTCGGGAAGGTTCTGGAAGAGCAGCATCATCGCGATCCCGGTCAAGGACCCGAACAGCGTGAAGGGTGCATGGGCCTTCAGCTCATCAAGTACCGTAGCAAGCTTTCTGTTCATCGCGGACACTCCTGGCTGCCTGTAATTCGGCATCCACGCGTATTATAAGCTCGGCGACAGGATTTGCAACGGAGTTGCAGATTTTTTTGTAGGATCGCTTGTCCCCCAAGTCCTGTCCGCTCAGGCGGGTTCTTTGTATACTGTGGGCGTCCGGCCGCACGGGCGGCTCAGATCGAGCATGGGAATAATATAGCTGAGAAAGCGGTGAGACAGTTGCAGGCTATGAGGATTCTGAAGCGGCTATCGGAGTTCGAGCAAGTTGGCCAAGGGTGCGTCCTGACGATCGGCAACTTCGATGGCGTGCACGTGGGGCATCGGGAGATTCTCCGGACGGCTCGCAAGGTCGCCGGGGAGCGGGGCGTGGAGATGGTCGTGATGACCTTCGAGCCGCACCCCGTCGCCATTCTTCACCCGGAGAAGGCACCGGGGGTGCTCACGCCTCTGCCGTTGAAGCTCCACCTGCTGAAAGATTATGCGGATCATTGCGTCATCGTCGTGGAAGACAGCCGCGAACTGCTCAGGCTGTCGCCGGAGCAGTTCGTGGATGAGTTCCTGATGACCGCGATTCGGCCGGCCGTGATCGTCGAAGGCGATGATTTCCACTTCGGTGCGGGCCGGGCTGGGGATGTCAAGATGCTGGCTCAGTTCGGGCGCCAGAGGGGTTTTGAGATCGTGGTGGTCCCGCCCCGGCAGATCGAACTGACGACGGGGCAGGTCCTGCGTGTCTCGAGCACGATCGTTCGCTACATGCTGGAGGGCGGGCACGTGGCCGAGGCCGCTGGGGCGTTGTCCCGGCCGTACCGGTTGACGGGGCCGGTTGTGTCCGGCTGGGGGCGGGGCCGCAAGCTCGGTTTTCCGACGCTCAACATGGGCCAGACCGACCAAGTCATCCCGGCCGAGGGCGTCTACGCCGGTTTCGTCGAGACCGCTGCGACCGAGGAGGAGCTTCTACAAACGCAGGAGCAGATCCCGGCCGTGTTCAGCATCGGCCAGGCCCGCACGTTCGGCGAAGAGCACCCGCTTCTGATCGAAGCCCATCTGCTGATCGGTAACGTGGGCGACATGACGGGCCGATGGATGGCGATGGACTTCGTGCAGCATTTACGCAGCCAGCACAAGTTCAACGCCGTGGAGGAATTGGTCGCTCAGATTGCGAAGGATTGTGAGGCCGCTCGAAAGATCTTGGGCTTGGCAGCGGAGAAGTCTGGAGTGTGAAGTGCGAAGTGTGAAGTTTGAAGTGGGAAGAATGTCATTGCGAGGAGCGAAGCGACGAAGCAATCTCAAGCCGGGCGTGGGGGATTGCTTCGCTGCGCTCGCAATGACATGCTTCACACTTGAAACTCTTCTTTTAGGCGATACGCGATGTTCATTTATGAATTAGCTGTTATTGCAGCGATGCTGGCCCTCAACGCTATCTTCGCGGCGTATGAGATGGGGCTGGCGTCGATCTCGCGGGCGAGGCTGGCGATCCTGCTGCACGACCGCAAGAAAGGGGCGGCCGACGCCGTCTTCATGAAAGACCGGATGGAGGCGAGCCTGGCCGTCGTCCAAGTCGGGATCACCGTGGTGTGGGCCGTGGCGGCGGCGACGGGCGGGGCCGGCGTCCAGGAGCAGTTCTCGCCTTACGTGCAGGAGTGGGGCCTCTCCGAGACCCTGGCCGACGTGATCGTCCTGGCGATGCTGGTCGTCCCTCTGACCTTCGTGACCATCGTGTTCGCGGAGCTGGTCCCGAAGATGTTCGCCCTGCAGAACAACGAGTGGGTCGTGCTTCGTCTGTCACCGATCATGAGGATTCTGTCCCGGGTGGCTCATCCGGTGGTCTGGGTGACCGAAAGCACGGTCAAAGCCGTGGTGCGTCTGCTGCCGCACCATACGCGGGCGGAAACCGGAGCGAAGAGCCAATGGCTGCACGAATTGCGGGCCGCCGTGTCGCTGGCCAGGACGTCCAAGCTGATGGGCGAGCGGGAAGAGAAGATCGTCTTGGCGGCGGCGCAGATGTCCACCCGCCCTGTTCGCGACATCATCATTCCAGCGCAGGACATGTCGATGATTTACGTGGGAAGCACCCTGATGGAGGCGCTGGTGCAAGCCCACATGGACATGCATACCCGATTCCCCGTCTGTATGAAGCCGAACGACCCGCAGAGCGTGGAGACCTATCTGAATTTCAAGGACATCGTCGCGGCGATGCGGGTCAACCCCAAAGACCCGAGTATCAAGGGGATCGCAAGGCCGATCAGCAAGATCCAGGAAGATACGGTGCTGTCGAATCTGCTGGAGACCATGATCCAGCAGAAGACGCACATCGTGCTCGTCGTCTCCAAAGAGGGGACCGTGCTGGGGATGGTGACGCTGGAGGACGTGATCGAGGAACTCGTGGGCGAGATCGAGGACGAGTTCGACCGTCTGCCGGTGCACATTCACCCCTCTGGCACGGCGTGGATCATGGGCGGCGGGGTTCCGATGACGACGGTGGCCGCCACCGCCGGGCTGAACTGGTCGGGCAAATTCGGCAGCGGACGCGTACCCGCCCTGGCGGAATGGGCGGTGCAGAATGCTCCGCTCGGTCTCAAAGGCGGCGAAGAGATCGAGAGTGAGGGGCTGCGGGTTGTGCCCCGCAAATTCCGCCGCAAGAAGCTGTCGGAGGCGATGATTAGCCTGGCGGGAAGTGACGCCCCCTCGGGCGATTGCGACTGCCATCCGGCAAATCCAGGGAAGGAGAACGAAAATGAATAAGAAGAGGCACATCATTCCGGGCATTCACATCACCGGCCGGGTGCAGCGCGTCCCCCGCGTGCAGGACCTGTTCACCGAATACGGCGGTAGCATCAAGACCCGGCTGGGCCTGCACGAGGCCTCGGAGAGCGTCTGCTCGCCCAACGGTCTGATCCTGCTCGAAATGGCTGGCGACGAGACGCCCATCTTCGAGCTGGCCCAGAAACTCGCGACGGTCGAAGGGATCGAAGTTCAGAAGATGGTCTTCGAGCACGACTGAGCAATCGAAAGGCATTCTCCTGCACGACAGCGGGCGGAAGGTCGGTGACGAGCCCCCATGGACCTTGTTGGCTTTTTTCTGGACAGACGCCGGTTCTGTAGTATAATAGAATGGCGAAAAGACGGGATGGTTTGCGTGGAAGACAGGGCTTCGTACGACAGCGAGGCTCGACACCACGGATGAGGAAAGGAGGGAACACCCGATGCGCGGAGTCTTTTTGACATGCCTGATTGTTGTCCCTATCCAAGTGTTTGCCGGGGCGGCGGAGGTGCAGGTCAATGTCCGGCCCGCCGGGGACCAAAAGAATGCCGCCGTCGCCACCAGCGCCGCCGGAGACTCCGTCATCGTCTGGGCCAGCTATTACTCGACCTCCGGGCGGTCCTATGATATTCTGGCCCGCCGCCTGAATTCCCAGGGCGGCTTCCTCGGGGCTGAGTTCCTCGTGAATGTGGTGACCCAGGGCAACCAGAATGAGCCGGTGGTCGCGATGGACGGCCAGGGCCGGTTCGCGGTTGTCTGGCAGGGACCCGGACTTGACGAGGAGGACATCTTCCTGCGGTTATTTGGACCGGACGGCATTGCCCTCACCGGCGAGCTGCTCGTCAACGTGGATACGGCCGGCCGGCAGCTTTGTCCGAGCGTTGCCGTCGGCGGCACGGGCACGCTCGTTGTCTGGGAGAGCCAGGTCCAGACCACGAATGGTGAGAAGACCACGGTCTATGCGCAGCGGTTCGATCCGAACGGGTCTGGTCTCGGCGGAGTGATCGTTGTAGATACCAGTACGTACGACGCCCGAGATCCGGAGGTGGCTGTCGATGCGGGCGGACGCTTCGCCGTGACTTGGATGCGGGACCGATCCATTCACCCCATCCTTGCACGTCTGTTCAATGCCGAGGGTGTGCCCCTCACGGAGCCGTTTCAGGTGAACACGGCCGGCATTTCCTCCGTCACGCGCCCCTCGATCGCGATGAACTCGCTCGGGTACTTCGTCGTTGCCTGGGACGGCCATCCCAATCGTGCGAGCGAGGACGATATCTACGCCCGTCTCTATGACCCCAACGGCGTGCCCCGCGGGGAGCCGTTCGTCGTCAATACGATCCTCGCCGGCCCTCAGGAGTGGCCGCGAGTCGCCATCGGCGACAGGAACGAATTTGTCATTATCTGGGAGCACGACACCGGCGACCCGAACGCCACCGAGATTGCCGGGCGGTACTTCGACGGGGCCGGCGTGCCCCTGGCCGACCAATTCCAGCTCAACACGTATACGCTTGACGAGCAGCGGTATCCCGACGTGGCGATGGCCGGCGACGGTTCCTACCTTGCAGCCTGGGAAAGCAACAGCCAAGACGGCTCTGGCTACGGCATCTTCGCCACTCTCGGACCGTCTCTGCTGCCTCCTCCGCCGGCCGATCCCAACAACCAGGAGTGACGCTCGGTTCCAACCAACCGACTCGAAGGCAGGCGTCGCCCCTGAATGCGAGCCACGCCTCGGCGCTTGTCGATGGGCGAATTGCCTGGAATGATGCCCCCAAGGAAGGTACGATAGTGACCCTGGGGACGGCGGTCGTTGCCGTCCCGGTGTGATTGAGGCTCGTGTGAAGGAGAATGAAGATGACAGGCATGCAACTGACAGGGGGGCGCACCTCCCGGCGAGGGTTCTTGGGCCATACGGTGACGGCGGCGGCCGCGGGGTTGGCGGCGGTTTCCACGCTGTCGGTCTCCGGCTGTTCGGACTCGATGAGAAGTGCGTCCGGCCGGAAATCGAATGGATTCATCGGAAAAGGCGACATCGTCCTGCTCCAGGGCGACTCGATCACCGATGCCGGTCGCGACAAAAAGAGAGAAGACAACGCGAACGACGTGCGGGCTTTGGGGACGGGGTATGCCCTTTTCATCGCGTCGCAGTTGCTCGGCGAGCCGGCCGACGCCAGCGTGAAGGTCTATAATCGTGGCATCAGCGGCAACAAGGTCTTCCAGCTTGCCAACCGCTGGGACAAGGACTGCATTGCCCTGAAGCCCAATGTCGTCAGTATCCTGATCGGGGTCAACGACATCTGGCACACGCTCAACGGCGAGTACAACGGCACGGTGGAAGTCTATGAGAGAGACTACCGGGCCTTGCTCACGCGGACGCAGCAGGCGCTGCCGGGGGTCCGACTGGTGATCTGCGAGCCGTTTGTGCTTCGGACCGGGGCCGTCACCGACAAGTGGTTCCCCGAGTTCGACGGCTATCGGGCCGCCGCCAAGCGGGTGGCGAAAGATTCCCACGCGGTCTTCGTGCCGTTTCAAGCGACGTTCGACGAGGCCGTCAAGAGTGCTCCGCCTGCGTACTGGGCCGGCGATGGCGTCCATCCGACCATCGCGGGTGCGGGCCTTATGGCGCGGACCTGGCTCGACGTTGTCTCGCATGCGAAAGCATAAAAGCACCTGACACAAGAGGATGGGTCCCATTTTGGCGTTGTGTTTGCCGGAGGGCAGGGGTATACTATGTCCCTCGTTGGCCCTGCATGACAAACCAGAATTTGGAGGTAACGACGATGATCGTTGGCAGGCAGCTTAAGACGGTGTTGGTCGGCGGTATTGGGATCGTGGTCTTGGCGGCGGGTTTTGCCCGTGCGGCGACGGACCCGAACGACTTCAAGACCGACATAGACAAGGTCAGCTACATTATCGGCACGCAGATTGGCACGCAGGTGGCGGCCAGTCTGAGGGCCCAGGGCGTTGACGCGAGTTTCGAGCGGCTCGTACAAGGGATTCGCGACGCCCTGACCGGACAGAAGTCCCCCTTCTCAGAAGAAGAGCAAGGCAAGATCATGACGGCGTTTAAGCAGAGGATGGATGCCAAACTCCAGGAACAAGCTATGGAGAAACTCGGCAAGGGGAATGAATGGAAACTGAAACTGACGAAACCTGAGCTCATGAAGTTCGATCCGCAGAAGGAGTACTTCTGGATTCTCGAGACGAACAAGGGCAACATCAGGATCAAGCTGATGCCCGATGTGGCCCCGATGCACGTCACGAGCACGGTTTTCCTCACCAACAAGGGCTTCTACGACGGCACGCTGTTCCATCGCGTGATTCCGGGATTCATGGCCCAGGGCGGAGATCCCCTCGGCACTGGCACCGGCGGCCCCGGGTACCTGTATGACGGCGAGTTCAGCCCGAAGGCCAGGTACGATCGTCCGTTCCTGCTGGGCATGGCTAACACCCAGCGGCCCACCACCGATGGCAGCCAGTTCTTCATCACGGTTGCGCCCACACCCGGCTTGAATGACAAACACACGATTTTCGGCGAGGTTGTCGAGGGCCAGGATACGGTCAAGAAGCTGGAGGCCGCCGGCGCCAGGGACGGCAAGCCGACGGAAGAGCTGAAGATCGTCAAAGCCCGCATCGAGGAGAAGGCGAAAGGCTAAGCACGCCTTTCGCAGACAACCATCGGCCGGGCGGAGATCGCACGTTGATCTCTGCCCGGCCGATGTCTTTTGTGGCTCTTCCGGTTTTTGCGTACCTCCACTGGAAGATGGCTAAGAACCGGGAACGCTGTCCCCGGACCCCTGAGATTTGCCGCTTTTCGCCAATAGCATGACAGGCAAGCCAGGTTATGCCGCCAGAACAGCGGTGGTCTCCTGGCGGTGTCGGTGCATTCTTCTGCTATCATGCTATTGGTCCAAAGCGCAAAATCTTCCCAGCACGCCCGCCTCGGGCGTGTCCGGCTTGCTTCGGTGTTCGACCCAAGGGTCGCTGAGGATCGGACGACGCGAGAACGGCGAGTGACGAATCCGGCTTCCGTAGCCTCTTCCGTGCAACGAAGTACGAAGAAACCGGATGAGCTTGATATAGGCGTCCGCCCACGGAAGCCGGCGGTCCGATGCTGATCTCACACGCTCAAGCTCCCATCGTTTCTCGATCGTGCCGAGGTGGAAACGGTTGCCTGTCTTGTCCACCGGCGAAGGAAGACGAGGCTGTAGATCATTCGTGAGGCGACCGCGTAAACCACGGTGGCGGCTACGAGCCAGACCGCGAGATGGGTCTGATGGGACAGGCCGCCGAGCACGAGCAGGACGATCCGCAGGAACCGCAGGGACAGTCTCTCCTGGAGCTTGACCTCGCCTTTGGTAAGACTCTCCACGGCCGCGTTGATATAGGTGGCCAGCGGAATGCCCACCATCGACACGATGACGGCAACCGGATGGGCCAACCCACCCAGCAGCATCCCCAGCAGGAAGATCAGGTCGGCATAGTCAATACCTCCAGCAGAGCTGGAGGCTTGGAATGTGAACCGCTCAAAGCGGATTGTTTGGGAGCCGCCTGCGGCGGCAGTTAGTCGAACCTCTGCATCTGGCCCAACCATTAATCCTTCCTCCTGCTGCCGCTTGATGTTTTCCCCGGCCGCCACCTTGTGTCGCATCACTGGTGGCACAAACCACCAATAGCCCCAGAGGTGCTCTTATGGGGCTGTTGGTCCCCCTCGGTCATCCGGGCGATGCGAAATCCTACGCTTGCCTTTGATGGAACCTATCACATGAGCCACCGCACACGTTGGCGAAATCACGTGAGGCTTCAACCGGTTCCCAGTTCGTCAGGCCCAAACACGACTCCTGGATCTGTCAAACTCGGGGAGTCCCCCGGCAGAGCCGGGGGGTTACCTCTGTTACTTATCGATGATCTTGTCGAGAAACGATCCGAATGGACCCGCCGTGCCGCGTGCCCGGGCGACGCAGCCGTCCAGCATGTCCAGGAGGCCGTTGGCCAGAATCAGAATGGCTCCGGTGGCGGGCAGGCCCAGCCAGAAGGCAACACCGGCTCCCACCGCCGCCAAGAGGGACAGGACTGAGATGACGTTCGCCGAAACGTAAGGGGCCAGTCTCGAAGCGACCGGCCCCATGATACTCAACTCAATTGTCCGCAGCTTGTCGCTCATACTACTTCCTGCACCCATGCCGGCTGATCCAGTCGGTGATGACATCCTAATCACTATGTCGTGGGCACGAAAGGAATATTGCCGTTCGTGGAGCAGACTCCTGATCGGTGCACTCGAGTCTGGAAAGGACGGGCTCAACTGGCAAAATAGGCAAAGGTGCGAATATGAAAAAGTCCTTTGTGTGGATAGCTGCAACTGCGTTGTTGCCGGCGTTCCTGCTCCTCGCTGTATTGCTGCCCTCACCGAGCTTACGGAGAACGCGAGGCATGGGGGCAGGCTCCTATAAATGTGCACGTCAATGGCGCAAGCAACTGCTCGCATGTCATTCGTTGGATGAGGTCAAGCAGCACTTCAATTGCTTCGTGATTGAGGGAACATCCGGCGGCGGTGGCACGAGAGTTGAAGTAACAGAGACAGTGGCGGGCCGCCCACACGCGTTGCTCCAGAGCTTCCCGGATGGGCGGTGGATCGCCTGCGCCCACGCGGACAGTCACGGCGAGCCGGGCGGCGGGACCATCGTGTCGCGGGACAGCTCGGGTGAGATCCACATATTCTTCGGACACGTCTGCGGAAGGCTATACGCGAAGGGCGAAACCTTGGAGGAGCTTTACACGAGCCTTCGGGGCTATGAATTTGGGGTGAAGGAGGTATCCCTCAGGTAGTAGTGCCATGGGCCGGACCTCACGCTATGCTTCGCGGATCGTGTTGTCGCAGCGTTCGCAGATGCCGTCGGAAGGGAACGTGCCTGTCAGCATTTGCAGACGCAGACGCCTGTAGCTGTTGCCCGACCATATCTCTCGGAATCGGCCCTTCGTGACATTTCCGAGCGGCATTCGGCCGCTGAGGTCAAGGCAGCAGGGGACCGCCGTCCCATCCGACAGGATACAGCCATGCTGAAACGGGGCGGCACAGGGCTTGAACAGGGGGCATTCGGGCTTGGCCTCAACGTGCCTGTCGTCCACGAGGCCGTGCCACGTCAGATAGGGGGCAATGTGGACGTCGTCCGCTCCGCTGGCCATCCATTCCTCGACGAAGGGCTGGATCAAGCTGTCGGTGTCCCGCATCCGGATGATCTCGATGGTCGTGTGGGGACCGTGGCCGCACTGACGCCGCAGGTCCAGGTACCGCTGGATATTGGATCGGACCTGCTCGAATTTTGCCGGCGGGCGGAGACGCTCGTATACCTCGGGCGAACAGCCGTCAAAGGAAAAGGAGAGAAAGCCCAGCGAGGATGACAGGAGTCTCTCCGACATCTCCTGCGTGAGGCCGGTCGCATTCGTGTGAATCATGGTCCCGCAGCCCTTGGCCCCGGCGTAGTCGATCATCGCCAAGAGGCTCTCGTGGAGCAGGGGCTCGCCCGACAGGTAGAGCTTGATCAGAGGGCGGTTGTCGCACACGTCATCGACGATGCTCTGGAACAGATCGAGAGGCATCTTCGCCGGACGGGGCGCGATCCCCCGCGACTGCGGGCACATGATGCACCTGAGATTGCATTCCCGCGTGATATCGATCCAATAGACGGAGGGCAAGGAAGGGATGTAGTAGTCGACCAGTTCGGCGATGTTGTGCCACAGCGGCATCGGCCGACCTCCAAAGAGTCTGGCCATATCCTACCGACAAGGGGAAGTTGTCGTCAATCGCGAAATGCGGAACGGATGGGCAAGGGTGCGACTGCGTTTCGTGGCGACCAATCCGCATTTGTCATGCTGAGCGAAGCGAAGCATCTGGGCCTCGCAGGAAAAGCTCCCTACTGCATCGAGTCCATGTACATGTCCGTGGCCAGATCCTTCGCTGCCGCTCAGGATGACAGAATCAGGGCACGGGCACCACGAAAATCAGTCGCACCGGTGGGCAAGCCTCGCTGTACCTGCTATAATCCTGCGTTTGAACGAGGCGGTAATCGATCCGTGTCGTCCAAGGTTGCCCGTGGAATTGGAAAGGTTTGTGCGTGAGTGGTGAAACATATCAGCCGGCGATCGCGCTGATTGAGAAGGCCCGGAACGTGCTGGTGACGACGCATACAAGGCCGGATGGGGACGCGTGCGGCTGCGTGGCGGCCGTCGCGGAAGTCCTCCGGGGCCTCGGCAAGACGGTCCAGCCGCTGCTGCTGTCGCCGATGCCGGACTGGTACGCGTTTCTGTTCGACGAGGAGGTCCCGGTTCTCGGCCAGGACGTGCAGGTGGAGGATCTGACCGGCGGCCGGTTCGGCGCGATCGACCTTGTCATCATTGCCGATACGAATAGCTACAGTCAACTGCCGCGGTTCGAGGATTATCTCAAGCAAGACACCCAGCCGGTCCTCGTGATTGACCATCACGTCCCCGCCGACAAGCTTGGCCAGGTGGAGATTGCCGACCGGAGCGCGGCTGCCGCCGGGCTGGTGCTGTTGGATTTGCTCACGTTTGCGGGTTGGCCGGTCACGAAAAGGGCCGCCGAGGCGCTCTTTGTGGCGATTGCGACCGATACGGGCTGGTTCCACCTTCGCAACACCGACAGCCGGGTGTTCCGCCGTTGTGCTGACCTGATCGAGATGGGTGTCGATTCGAACGGCCTCTATCGCAAGCTATACCAGAGCTTCTCCTACACCCGGTTCGAGCTGATGGTGGCCATGCTCAAGACCGTCGAGCTTCACTTCGACGGTCGATACGCGTCGCAATACCTGCAGCGGGAGGACTTCGAGCGGACCGGGGCCGCCTACCGTGACACGGAGAACCTCGTCAACGAGTGCCAGCGGATCGGTTCGGTGAGTGTCTCGGCCCTTTTTGTCGAGCTCAAGGACGGGCGAATCCGCTGCTCGCTCCGGAGTCGCGACACCATCGACGTCAACGAGATCGCCCGCAAATTCGGCGGCGGTGGCCACAAACTGGCCTCCGGCACCTATCTCCCCGCCCCCCTCGAACACGCCATGCAGCTCATCCACGACGAAGTGGTGCAGCGCCTGACCTGAGAGGCCGCTGCCCGAGCGATCGTCTTTCATGACGCGAGTGGGTTTCTTCCACATGACGGCGAAGACGACACGGCGGACGCCCGTCCGCGTCTACCCTGTCCGCCGGTCGTAGGCTCGATAGAGCAGGTCGAGCTCGGCTTGCTTGTCGCGGTATGTCTGCTGGAGATCAGCCAGGCGGTCGGGGTTCTTGTAGATCTCCGCATCGCCGAAGCGTTGCTTCATGCTATCGATCTCATGCTCGATCCGGAGGATCATGTCCTCAAGCTGATCCACGGTGAACTTATTGAAGCGCTTGAGCTCTTCGGGCGTTCTGTTCGCTGACGCTGCGATTTCGGATTGCGGATGGCGGATGGCGGATTGGCGTTTCTGCGCCTCGGCCTCCTGCTCCTGTCGCTGTTCTTCGGCCTCGATTCGCTTACGGATCGTGTCGGCGTAGACGGAATAGGCGGGGGTCCCGCTCATGAACTCGGTCCGGCCCAGGCGGCGGTTGCCGAATTCGTCCGTGCCGATCACGAGCAGCTTATCGGCAACCCGGTCCAGGAAGTAGCGGTCGTGACTGACGGCGAGGATGGTGCCGGTATAGTCGTCCAGGGCGGCTTCGAGCATCTCCCGGCTGGCGATGTCCAGATGGTTCGTTGGCTCGTCCATAATGAGCACGTCCGGCGCGGAGATCACGAGCTTGCAGAGCATCAGCCGGCTCCGCTGCCCACCGCTGAGCTCGCTACACAGTTTGTACACGTCGTCGCCGGATAGGAGAAAGGTTCCGAGGCGATTGCGGACCTGTTCCGGCACGAGCTCGGGATTGGCGCTCCATGCTTCATCGAGCACCGTCCGGTTCGGGTCCAGAACGTCGCCGTGCTGGTCGAGGTAGCCGATGCGGAGGCTCTCGCCTACGCGTACGCGGCCGGCGGAAGGCTCGATGCGCCCGAGAGCCAGCTCGATGAGCGTGGTCTTGCCGGTGCCGTTGGGACCGGTGATGCCGAGCCGCTCGCCGTTGAGGACGTCGAACGTCAGGTCCTCGAACAGCGTCAGCTCGCCATACGATTTGCCCAAGCCTTCGCAGCGCACGATCAGATCGCTGGTCTTATCCGTCTTGCCGAACGAGAAGTTGATCGTCTTTTGGTTGGTGGGCTTGTCCAGGAAGTCGGGATTCTGCTTGAGCAGGCGGTTGAGGCGGGTCTTGCGGCCGCGAGCCGTGCCCCTCATGCCTTCCTGGTCCTTGTTGCGGGCGATGAAATCCCGCGTCCGCTCGATCATCTCGACCCGGCGGGTGTACTCCCGCTCCTCCTGGAGGCGGGTGGTCTCCCTGGTCTGCACATAGTTGCTGTAGTTGCCCGGCCAGACTTTGCACTGGCGATTCTCGACTTCGATGATCTTGCACGCGATGCGGTCCAGCAGGTAGCGGTCGTGGCTGATGAGGACGGCCGCCCCGTGATAGTTGGCGATGAAGCGCTCGAGCCATTCGGTCGCCTGGAGGTCCAGGTGGTTCGTTGGCTCGTCGAGCAGCAGCAGGTCGGTCTGGAGCATGAGCACCTGGGCCAGGCCCAGGCGGGACAATTGCCCGCCACTGAGGGCATCGGTCTTGATGTGGTGCAGCTCCGGCTCGAAGTCGAGGGCCGCCAGGGTCATCTGGATGCGGGTCTCATATTCGTACCCGCCGGCGATCTCGAACTCGTGGCACAGGCGGTCGTACTGCCTCATTTTGGCCTGCAGCTCCGGCCCGGCCAAGCTCTCCATCTCGTGTGAGACATTGTGGATCGCCTCCTGCAGCTTGAGCAGGTCCTCGACACCGGCGTGCATCTCCTCCAGGACCGTGCGCTGGCCGCTGAAGGTGGCCTCCTGGGGCAAGTAGCCGATCCGCAGCCCCTTTTGCCGGATCACCCGGCCCATATCGGGGGCCTCCTCGCCCGTGATGAGCCGCAGGATCGTGGTTTTGCCCGTGCCGTTGGCCCCGACCATGCCGACCTTCTCACCCGCATGGAGCTGGAGATTGAACTGGTCCAGCACAATCTCGGGGCCAAAGGCCTTGTGAATATCCTGCAATGTGACTACAGCCATATTGTCAATGCGATGGTGTGCATATAATTCCCAGTATTCACATGGGCTATCTATCCATCGCCCATGACAGAGCGCCATTATACCCGCCAGGCCCGAAGGTCAAAAGCGCCAAACCCCGCCGGGTGCGTGGCCGTTGATACGCCCTCTCGTGGCAAGGGCATCCCTTCGACAGGCTCAGGGCAGGCTCTGCCCTTGTTCTTCCTCTTCCTGCCAGCCGCCCCGAATTGGGTTTGTTTCGCACAATTCGTTCGGAGTACCGCCTTCAGGCGGTTCGTCCGAAGTTGGAAGTGTGAAGTTAGAAGTTGGAAGCACGCTTGAAACTTCCGACTTCCCACTTGAAACTCCTCCGGAAATTGGGTTCGTTTTGCACGCTTGGTTCTCCCGCTTCACACTTGAGACTTCAAACTTCACACTTCTGGACAATTGGCTTCGTTTGTACCCCGGTCTTCCAGCCGGCTACCGACTACCGCCTACCGCCTTTTGGCTTTGTTTCGCACGAATCTCGATCACCGAGACGGCCCGTGGGCCGCAGCCAAAACCGCCATAGCCGAAAGGAACGAAAAAAGGCGAAAAAAAGGGGAAAGATCAGTTGCTCTGCCTCGCGACCTCTTCGCCCCAAATTGCGTTTCCGTTAACCACCGGCTCTGCCGGTGAGCATTCACAAGGCTCTGCCGTTTCGTGCGTGTTTTTGGGTAGGTAGTTCCCCTTGAGGAAGGCCCCGCCGGGCCCAGGAGAACTACCATGAAAGAACGGCA
>JAPLMX010000022.1 GCA_026386805.1 Phycisphaerae bacterium
TCTTCTCCACCCGGGAGCCGCTCTCCTCGAACTGCGCGACCGGGGTTTGTGTGATCTGTTCCTTGATCTGCCGGACGGGTGCCTCAAGTCGCGTAGGGCATTCGCCGATGAGGTTGGTACGACCACCGGTACGCCGCTGGACCTCGTCCACCAGCTTCTGGCAGTTCTCCGCCGTTCGTTTTCCCGGCACCAGGCTCAGAAGCAGACGGCTCTCGGGATCCACGGCGGTGTGATCCCAATCATCCCCGCAATGCAGGTCCGCCGGCTCCTCGGGATCGCAATGGGCCTCCTTCTTGTAGACGAAACTCCAATCCTCATCCATCTGCACCGCTTGGGTGTGAGGGTGAAAAGGCGACCAACTCCTCGTGCAACTTTCGTCCCTGCGCGCCCGCCAGGCGAAGGTACCGCGTGACCGTGTTCTTGCCGACGCCCACCAGCCGCGCCGTGGAGAGCGTTCCGCATCCTTCCCGGATGTGGTCCAGCACCGCCAGCGTCTTGTCCAGGGGCAGTTGGGAGCCCGCCAAGGCCGTGCCCGTCCGCTCCGAGAAACGCCCGCGGCACGTACGACACCGGATCATGCGGAGGGCCTTCTTGTGCCCGCTCCAGCCCGCAAATTTCAGATTGCCCCGGCCGCGAATCCCGCGATCCGGACACTCGATATTCTGGCAACAAAAGTCTTCGATTGGTCGCATAGTTGTGCTCCTGGCCCGCCAACCCTTGGTTTCACAGACCGTTGGCATCTGCCCTGAGGATCGACCAACCCGGACCGAAAACTCCAGTCATCTGGGGATACCACCAGCAAAACTGCAAGAATCCTTGATTTCCCGAGTTTCCATTACGATCCGCCTCTCAAAAATGGCAGAAGTCGAGCTCAGAAAGCTTGTCAAGAAAACAAGAGGTTGCGCCTTTGCAGTGCAGGGGTGACAGAAGGGCGCACGCGACATTCATTGTGTTAAACGCTCTTAGGCGAGCGGGGACGCTCGCCCTACACCAGCGAGCTTTCGAAATCCACCACTCGCGGCGGCTTCTTGCCCTTGCCGGCGACAACCTCGTGGCCTTCTTCTTTGAGTTTCTCCGCGTGACTCTCGACACCGCCGGGGAATTTGGGATTCAGGCTGCCGTCGTCCTTGACCACTCGCCAGTAGGGTGTGATCTGCTTTTTGCCGGCTTGCCGGTCCTCCTCCGCTGCTTCCGAGCTGATGCGCAGGAAGATGCCCGTCGTGAGCGGACAGGTCGAGTCGGCCTGGAACGGCTGGGCGAGACGCTGCCGGATCTGGCCGACGGTGATGAGCTTTCGCTCCGGCACCGTTCGCAGCAGCTCATCGACCATCATCGGCGTGGGCACAAGCACCCGCCGCCCGCCCATCATCTTGACCCACTTGTCGGGCACGTCCACCACCTTCGGCAGTCCCGCCACCGGCTTTTCCAGCTTCTCGTGCCAACTTTTGCGTGCTCTGGCCATTGCAGGGACTTTCATCAGATGATTGTGTTCGACACCCTAACCGAAGGCGGCCGGGGCGTCAAGAACCCCCGCGGGCACAGGTAGGGCAATCGTAAAGGCGCAAGACGTGGTGGGGTGGCAGCGTCAAGCGGAGTCGGCGGAGCTTGGCGATGGTCTTACGCACAGCAAATCCGCCATCGCCAAGCTGCGCTTGACGCTGCCACCCAGGAAGGACTGGGCTTCTCACGCCCACTCTCAGGATGACATGACGCTCGGCACGCGAAAAAAAATCCCGGAATTGTTCTTGACGGCCCGGGGTGCCGGTCGTATACTTGTAATAGTCATAGTAGTACAAGTAACCGGGTGACTCATGCAGTTTCGAATTGACAATGCGTCGGATCGGGCCGTGTACCTGCAAATCATCGACCAGGTCAAGCGGGACGTGGCGCTGGGCCGGCTGGCCAAGGAAGAGCGGCTGCCGACCGTCCGCCAGCTTGCCCAGCAATTGGCGATCAACCCCAATACGATTGCGAAGGCTTATCGCCAGCTTGAGCAGGAGGGGATCATCGTCACCCGGTCCGGAGCGGGGGCCTTCATCGCCAATCTGGACAGTGTGCTGAGCCGATCGGTGCGGCGCCGGCTCATCTGCGACGAGTTGGAGCGGATCGTCGTGGAGGCCTTCCACATGCAGATCGACAAAGAAACCATCACGGACTGGTTCCACACGGCGATGGAGAAGTTCAACCTGACCTCGGGGAAACAATAGGCTGTGCGCGAATTGGAGAGGATGGGACATGAATGACAGTCCGATTGTGGTTGAGAACCTGGTCAAATACTACGAGGGCCGGTGCGTGCTGGATGGCGTCAGCTTCACGGTGCCGCGCGGGTGCATCTACGGCCTGCTCGGCCGCAACGGCTGCGGCAAGACCACGATGATCCGCATCCTGCTGGGCTTGGAGCCGCCGACGCGGGGCCGCACGGTGGTCCTGGGGCAGGACTCGACCCAGTTATCCGCCAACACGCACGGCCGCATCGGGTACGTCGCGGAGGGACACAACCTGATCCAGAGCTACAAGGTCCGGCGGCTCGTCGGCCTGTGCAAGGGGCTGTCGCTCCAGTGGAACGAGGAATTCTTCGGACACCTGCTGGAGACCTTCCGGCTGCCGATGGACCGCAAGGTCAAGGACCTCTCCGCTGGGATGCGGGCCGAACTCAACTTAGCGTTGGCCATGGCCATCGATCCCGAGCTGCTCATCCTCGACGATCCAACGCTCGGCCTGGACACCGTCGCCCGCCGGCAATTCCTCGAACTGGCCATCGACGTGATCCAGCGGCAGGGCCGGACGATTCTCTTCAGCTCGCACATCCTCGCCGACGTCGAGCGGATCGCCGATCGCATCGGCGTCATCGTTGCCGGCAAGCTCGTCGTCGATTGCAGCCTCGATGAGCTCAAGAGCCGCATCAAGAAGCTCCGCGTCATCTTCCCCGGCCCGGCGCCGGACGATCTGTACGTCACGGACATTGTCAACCAGCAGAAGCAGGGCCGCGAGATGGTCCTGACGGTGGCCAACTGGAATCCGCAGAAACAGGCGATCCTGGAGACCTTCCATCCGGAAAGCTGCACGGAGCTGCCGATGTCGCTGGAGGATATTTTCATCGAGTGCACCCGGCCGGCCTCCGCCGCCGTGCCGCCAGAAAGCGAGGTGTAACATGCTGACCCTGATCCGCCGCGAGATTCGCGACAATCTTATCTACGTCCTGGCGCCCTGCGTCGTCAGCATCCTGACCGTCGGGATTCTGGTCTCCGTGTTCCTGTCCGGCATTCGGGCGGCCGCGATTCCCTTTGCCGGCCTGATGCTGCCGGTCCTGTTCCTCGGGTTCGGCGCCCTGGGCTCCGCGCAGATGTACGGCGACCGGACCAACCGGATTTCCCCTTTGCTGTCCACGCTGGCGGTGACCCGCGACCGGATTCTCGCGGCCCGCGTTCTGACCGGGGTCTTGGCCGTCCTGGCGGCGCTGGTGCCGGTGATTGTCGCCAGTGTCATTCTCCTGCAGACGTTCCTGCCGCCTTTTGAGTTTTACCGGCGGATGGTCGTGGAGGTCTCGGTCACCGCGATCCTGGCGGGCTTGGCCTGTTACTGTGTCGGCCTCTTGGTCGGAGGGACAACGAGCCGGGCGTGGCTGTTGGTGGGCAATCTCCCCCTGCTGGCTCTGTGTGCATCCCTCCTCCTCGTCAAAGGCTTCGGCCCCGATGTCATGCTGATCCTCGTAGTCCTGATCGGGGCCTTGCTGGTGCGCACGTGGCTCAGATTCACTACGGCGTCGTTGTAGGATGTCTATCATGCATGCACGAAGATACAACCTGGCGAATATCCTGGCAGTGGGTGTACTGACGACCGTGCTGCTGCTCACGGGACTGTTCTGGGCCAGAAGTCTGTGCGGCGCGCTGCGACACAACTGGCTGTTCCAAGCGGTCCCGGAGGTGCGGGTGAGCCTGTCGCCTCTCCTGCCGTGGAAGCAGGACGGCGACCCCAACCTCGTCTCGCCCTACCTCGTCACCGCGCGGCCCGTGGCCGACGCCCCTCTGGCCGTGGGCTTGGGCGTGGCCCAGTATGTGCTGTCGCGGATGCCCGCCGGGCCCGAATCCCATGTCTATCGTTGGATCTTGGAGCCGGACCCGGATGGGGAGTGGATCTACTTCGATCCGGCGCTGGGGCAGATCGTTTGCCAAGGCACGAACAAAGTCACCAGCGCGGACGGGCGGATGACGTTGTCGCATTTTACGTACTATGCCGGACCGGAGGGCGTGGCAGTGGCGCCCGACGAGAAGCTCGGCCGGTTTGTCGATCCGATCGTGGATCGGTCCCGCCTGCGACCCTGGATCGTCTATGACCGCGGGTCGGCCCGGTTCTTTGCCGTGGACTGGTCGAAGCAGATGGTAAAGAAAGGTCGCGAGCTTCCGAAGGATGGAGCGTACCATCCCGTGCAGATCGGCCGGTTGGAGAAGAACACGGAGGCTCTGCGCACCAGGTTTGTCCCCGGTGCAGTTCGCAATGCTACGCAAGACGGTCCGGGCCGTGAATCCTCGCCCAATATCATGGTTGACCCGATGTTGACGACGAACTCTACGCCGGTGCTAGACGCGTCCAGGCGTGTGGACCTGTTGAGCGTCGATACCCTCGAACTCACCACCAGCCGGATGCGCCTCCCGGCCGCCGCGTGCTTGTATGCCGAACAGCGCGCGGTGACTCCCAGGGAGGTTGCCGCGTACTCCGTTCAGACTGTCGCGCTCTATTCTTCGCAAGGCAAGACGGGGATATGGTCCTCGCTTGGCTGTGTGGCGGCCGCGCTCTCGCGGGACACCACCTCCGTGCGGCTGGAGGTGTTCGATCCCAACGGCCGGGTCGTCGCCTCCGATGAGACGAAGGTTCCCCAATACCTCTGGACACACAGCGGCGGCATGGCCCGTCAAACGCCGATCTCGTCTCCCGAGGCGGCGTACTTTCGGCTGCCCGGGGCATACGGGCTGACCCTGGCCAAGCTCGCCTTGGAGAGCCTGCATCCGCCGGTCTTTCTGCTGCTGTCCTACTTCCCGGCCTCGCAGTTCGAAGCGACCGCCGGGTATCGGTCGCTGCTGCTGTTGCCGGATTCCTTCGTGGCCATGAAGGCCCGGGACAAACAGGGACACCCCATCGAGGAGTTCTTTGTGTCGATGGTGTTCGCGATCCCCGCCTTCGTCCTGGCCCTGCTGCTGGCTTGGCGAGTGGACCGCGACGGCAGCCGGCTGGGACTGTCGAAGGACGCACGGACCGCTTGGATTGTTGGGACCGTCGTTTTGGGCCTGCCGGCGTATCTCACGTATCGCCTGACGCGGCCGAAGGTTACGCTCGTTACCTGCGCCAACTGTGGCGTGGGCCGCCGGCCGGACAGGGACAAATGTCACCGTTGCGGCAGCTCGTGGGCCGTGCCCGAGCTGACCCCGCCCGCTTGGCGGGTGCTGGGCGCGCCGGAGCCGGCGGAGGAGAGTTCATTTTCTCGGGAACCGCAGGCGGACTCCCAGGTCCAATAAAGAATGGGTGAACGGTTCGGCCATTCGTGGAAATGCGGTATCCGGTTTCCTGTTACCTTCGCCGTGGCGCGGGCCTTATATAGGCGAGGACGAATCCGATGCGCGATGATAGCGGATACATCCAGTTTCTCGCCGAGGCCCGGTCGGGCGGTCAGGCGGCTATGGGCCGGCTGGCCGTGCTCGTCTGGGAGCGTCTGTACCCGTTCGTCTTTCGCACGACACAGGACCGCGATGCGACCGAAGATGTCATTCAGGAGACACTTCTGACCATGCTGTGCCGGCTGGACTCGCTGCGCGACGGCCAACGCTTCTGGGCCTGGATCTACCGGATCGCCTGGCGCAAGATCCAGGACCGCGTCCGGGACCGGCGGCTCCGGTCTCTCCATGAGACCACGGTGCGTCAGCGTGGAGAGGCTGAGGGCTGCTTCTCCGGCGATAGCGATCCGCTGGACGTCCAGGTCCGCGAGGAGACCCTGCAGCAGGTTTCCGCCGCCATCGCCCGGCTCAACCACGAACAGCGTGACATCCTTCAGCTTCGCTGCTACGAAGAGTTGCCCTATACGGAGATCGCGGCCCGAACCTGCACCAGTCCGGAGAAGGTCCGCGTCCGCTTCCACCGGGCGAAGAAATCCCTGAAAACCCGGCTCGCCTGTTGCGCTATCTCGTCATAATTCGCGAAGACGGTAGGATGGGCTTTAGCCCATGCTGTTCTATTGCGGCCGTTCGCGAATTATCCGCATGGGCTGAAGGGGACCCCAAACGCGACACGTCGCGTTTGGGAACCCAAGCCCATCCTACTTTTTGATCATGCCGCCCAGGCCGCCGGAGATCAGGCCGGCGATGTTCGTCAAGACGCGCGGCAGGGCCAAGCCCCCACGGCAGGCCAGGTACTTCGGATGCCATTCGGGGTCGAATTTCTCTTTGTACTGCCGCAGGCCCTGAAAGTTGTAGAAATGCTCGCCCAGCCGGAAGATCAGGCTGCCGGCCTTGGACCAGAGGGGGGCCAGGGCACGATTCTCCAGGCCCGATAGCGGAGCCATTCCGAGGTTGAACCATTGGTAGCCCTCCTGCCGGCCCCACTGCATCAGCTCGATGAGCAGGTAGTCCATGAGGCCTTCCGGGCAGCTTGGCAGGTGACGCATCAGGTCGATGGAAAGCTCCTGTTTGCCGCTACCTTGCCAGAGATTGGCAAAGGCGGCGATCCCCTCGGCGTTGTTAACAGTGGCCACGGGGCAGCGGGCGATGTACGCGGGGTCGAAGAAGCCCAGCGAGAATCCCTTTTCCCGCGTATTCTTGTCCTGCAGCCAGGTATCCGAGACGCGTTTCAAGGAATCGAGAAGGCCCGGGACCTGCTCGGCGGGCACGATCCGGAAGGTGTAGCCGCTCCCGGAGAGCTTGTTGTGCGAGTGCCGCAGGCCCCTTCTGGAGGCGCCTTCGAGCGAGAACGATGCGAGGGGCACGCGTGCCTCCTCCCCGAGCTTGAGGAACGTCATGCCCAGGTTCGTATATAGATCGAGCGTCTGGGCGTCGATCTGGTAGAAAGCGGGCCGGCCGTGATAGCGGTCGCACAGCTCGATGAATTTCCAGGTGAGGTCCTCCCATTGCTCCTGCGGCCCGACCGGATCGCCCATCGCGACCCAACTGCGGCTCTCGACGCCGTACATGAGGAAGGCGTCCTGGCTGTCGCTCAGGAGGAATTGCTTGTCGCCGAGCAGGGCGAGGTTCGCATAGGTCCGGGGCGAAGAGCGGACGATCTCGTGGACCTTGGCTAAGATGTCTTCGTTTTGGGTCGTCGGCTGGGGCCGGGCCGGCACGAGGAGCCGGGCCACCGCGTACAGCAGGATCAAGGCCACCGCGCCCGCCGTGCCGCGCAGGAAGCGCGGGGCACCGTCCCGGAACGTGAACTTCCACCACAGCTCGTGCGAGTAGTCCACGTGCTTGTAGGCGAACAGGCCCAGCCACGCGGAGCACAGCAGGACAATGACGATCAGCGTCACCCACCCGGGGCTGAAACGCTGGGCGGTCAGAGAGGCCTTGCGGTAGAACTGGCTCCGGCAGGGCAGCAGTGCGGCCAGCATGACGGCGAGGATGACCGCCTCTTCGTAGTCCAGACCTTTGAGCAGGGAGAACCCCATGCCGGCCAGGAGCATCAGGATGGTGAGGTGGTACGCACCGTCCAGGCGTCGCTGGAGGCCGCGCGCCAGGATTAGCAGCATGGCGCCCGTCAGGCTGCCAAGGAAATGGGACAGCTCGATGGCCGGCAGCGGCAGGAGATCCCGAAGAATCTCGGCCCGCCCTCTCACCGGCGGCAGGGCGCCGGAGAACAGGAGGATGGACCCGGCCACGAAGACGGCCAGCGCGAAGACCTGCGGCGCGACGGCCGAGCCCCATCGTCCGACGTGGATTCCGATCCGCCGGACCAGGGTCATGCGCAGCAGGACCTCATGAATCGCCAGCAGCAAGGCGCCCAGCAGCAGGGGCCCAATGTAGTAAACCAGCCGATAGAGAACCAGGGCGGCGGTCAGGGCCGCGGCATCGCCGCCGCCGGAGAGGGCGAAGAGAAGGACCGTCTCGAAAACGCCCAGGCCGCCGGGAACGTGGCTGATCATCCCGAGTCCCTGGCCGAGCATGAAGATGCCGATGAATTTGGGGTACGTTGCCTGCATGGGGTCCGGCAGCAGCACGTACAAGACCCCGGCCGCCAGCAGCCAGTCGGTCGAGGTGACCACGAGCTGGCCGACGGACAGGGCCGGCGAAGGCACCCGCAACTGCCATCCGGGAAGGGCGATGGGCCGGCGCCGCAGCACGACGGCGAGCATGTAAACGCCGACGAGGGCCAGGCAGACGATGCCGACGATCCCAACCGACTGGACGGGCAGGTGCAATTTCTGCGGCAGGGGCACGTACTGCGGGTCCAGCAGGAACGACGTGCCGGCGACCAGGAAGAATCCGAGCCAGACCGTCAGGCCGCAGTAGACGACCACTTCAGCGATTTCGCTCGCGGAAAGCCCCAGGGCCGTGTAGATCCGGTACCGGGCGGCGCTGCCCCCGACGACGGTGGCGCTATTGCTGAAGGCGTAGCCGATGAACGAGGCGAAGGCGAGCTGGCGATAGGGCAGCGGATGGCGGGCGTAGCGGAGGGCCAAGGCATCGTTGGCCGTTAGGACGAGGTAGTTGAGGATCGTCAGCACCACCGCGGTCGCGATATCGCGGTAGCCGATCTGCTGCATCTGGTAGACGATATCGCGATACCGGTAGCCGCGTAGCTCATGGTGAATGAGAACGATGGCCAGAACAAAGAGACAAACACTGATCACTGGACCGACACTCTGGAGGAGCCTGCGATTCATTATCCCTATTCACTAAGTTCTACAATTGACGCCTGATACCGTGCGGCGTATTCTACCGTGGTTCCCCACCGAATTGAACTCATTTTACGTTACCCGGAGGGGCCTTGCGTGCCTCTATATCACAGGATGACGAAAGAACGACAGGCTCGACGCGGCCCGAAGCACGTGCTACAATCACGCCGCCATTTCGGAGACGACTGGAAATGCGAACCTTGCGGGTACTGGCGGTCCTGACCAAACGGCAACTGATCGATGACGGGGTATACCTCGTGCCGGCGGTGGTCTTTTCCGTGGTGTTCGTCCCCGCTCTCATTGCCGCTGTCCTTACCGGTGAGCTTACAGCTCCTTCATCGTATACGGTAGCGGTCTTTGTTGCTTTGCCGATCTTGATCTGTCTTGGCTCTTGTGCTCTGGGGATTGCCCAAACGCGTGCGGATCGGATCAATGGGGTCTCCGGGCTGCTGTCTACTCTGCCGGTTGCGGGTTGGCAGGTTCTCTGTGCTCGCATGGCGATGGGTGTTTTGGTCATCTTCATCGCGTTGGCTCCACTTGCGGTCGCAGGCGCCATTCTCTGGCAGATGGTACGGCCGCCCCTATGGCTCGTTCGTGACTGGCGGGCGGATGTCTTCTTGGGTATGTTTCTGGCAGCACTTGTCTCCTACGGTCTGGGCCTCTCTGCCGGGACGAGGGCCTGCACGCTCCTGCGTGCTCTCGCCGTGATGCCGTTAGCCCTCCTTCTGGTCCTGTTGGTTGTCGCCAAGGGGTTTGGATGGCCGCTTCTGTCGATTCTGCTGGTTGTCTTGGTCGCCCTGATTCTCGAATCCATGCGCTCTCGCCTGCCCTCATGTGTCGCCCTTGGTGCGACTGGACTGCTCACTGTGATCTTCGCATCTTTGACACTCTTCTGGGGCCGTTTTCTGAGTGATGCCGCGTTGACGCAATTCCATCCTCATATGATTGAGATCGGCCCCTGCGCCTTGCTGCCCTCAAATGGGCGTCCATCGGAAGACTCACCCAGCCCGCAGGTTCATGTGTGGTGGGACAACTGGCGATGGGGAGATGATCGTCTGTTGAGTAATTTGTACCATCGGCGTGGGGTCTTGAATGCCTTTCGTCTCCCATTCGGGGGAAACGTGCAGGTTCTTCGGCATTTGGGAGTAGCGGAATTCATCCGATCTTGCCAGCGAGGTTACTGTTCCATCAGTAATCCGAGTGGGTTGCGGGCCCCCCTCGATTACGTTCACCTCAGTTGTGTCGATGGGCAACTCATCTATCGCCACAACGACATGCGTGGCCTGTCTCCCACATTTCCCTGGGATTGGCAACAAGTGACAGAGCGATATATCGGACCCAATGGCATATCCAACGCTTCAACAGGTGATGTCGGCCGGTTCGCCTCAGTACTCATCGGCGCTTCCGAATTTGTCCAAGACGAGGAAGGGTGGCCCCAGCGGTATGACCCCAACACGTTTATGCTGTTCGAGACCGAGTCCCGATGCTTTTTCTCTGTCGATCTGGAAGACGGGGTTGTCTCGAGAGGGCCCGCGTTGGAACCTCGGTCCGACGAACCGGTTCAGGTAGGGGCGCCGCTCCGTCCAGGTTTCTGCCGCATTGACGTTCATCTGCCGTGGCCTGCGAGAGGTGCCAGGGTGGTTGACTTCGCGGAAAGCCCCTACGTGCCTGTGGTCTATCGGTCAGGACGGATCGGGTTGCTGGATCGAGACCGGCTCCAAATCGTCGGGTCAGCAGGTGCACTACCTCGCCCGCGGACGCTCTTTGGCTGGGGCTCACAGAAGCCCGCCGACCTTTTGGCAAGCGAGATTGCCTTCGTTTCCGTGGACGCACCCCGGCAGAATGACGCAATGACTCGCCGGGGACGAGAAGAATACCTCGGCGCAGTAGTGGCAAGCGTGTCGCGTCAGGGGACCTCGATGAGTGTGGCCGTTTTCGACAGGCAAGGGAAGATGATCGAAAGCCGCCAAGGAAAGGCCGGGCAGCGACGAGAATACCTGGTCTCGAAGTACATCTTCGAGAGCCTGCATCCGCCGGCTCTGACGCTGGCGTCGTTTTTCACGGCCTACAGTTTTGAGGCCGGCGCGACCCACCGAGCGATGTTCCTGATGCCGAATTCCTTTGTGGCCCTGCAACGGGATCGCGAGACGAAGTCCGTCTTTCAGTTCCTTGCCGCCTTGCTGTTCCTGCTGCCTGCGCTGGTTCTTTCCGGCTTTCTGAGTTGGCGCGTTGTTCGTGATGCGGCGGTCATGGGATTGCCTCGGCGGGCGTGGCGATGGTGGGGGCTGGCGACATTCGCGTTTGGTGTGCCTGTCTACATTGCCTATCGACTGACTCGCCCCAGAGTCGCCCTGGCACTGTGCTGCAATTGTGGCCGGGGCCGGAGAGTGGATAGGGAGGTCTGTCACCACTGCGGCGGCGGATGGGACGTGCCGGTGCTGGCGCCGCCTGCGTGGCGAGTCACGAGCCGTTTGTAGCGACGCCGCGAGGCGTTTAGTAGCATGGGCATCTTGCCCATGAGTTGCAGGGCCATCTTGGCCCTGCTTGCACGGGCGGGACGCCCGTGATACACATGGGCAGGATGCCCATGCTACGATGCCCTTGCGGGCACACTACAAACAAGCGAGGCAGGCTTGGGAGCCTGCCTCGCGGCGGTGGGTCTGTGGTTGCGCAATCGACGTTCGTTACGGCCAGAACCGGCGGAGGTAGTCGATGCTCTTTTGGGCGATGGTCTCAGGGTCCGGGTCGTACTTGAAGACCTCGACCGAGAGCCATTTGTCATAGCCCACCTCGCGCACGGCCTCGGCGATGGGGGCGTAATCGACTTCGCCCATACCGGGGCCGTACAGGTTCGGGTCGTTGACGTGGAAGTGACCGATGTCTGAGGCCCGGACGGAACGGATAACGTTCGCCACGACCTGGCCCAGATTCGGCGAAGCGCAAGTCGAAAGTGGCGAGTTTGACGTTTGACGTTTGAGGTTTGAAGTTGGATGCTGGCCGCTCTGCGGCTTCTTCTCACTTCCGACTTCCGACTTCCAACTTCCAACCTCCGGCGTTTCCGAGCTCATCGCCTTGACGTCGAGATGGATCTTGAAGTTGGGATGACCGATCTGGCGCACCATCTTCATGCCGTCCTCGACCGTGTTGATGAAGTTGGTCTCCGCGGGCGACAGCGGCTCCAGGGCGATCGTCAGACCCAGGTCTTCCGCCTGATCGATCACCAGACTGAGCATCTCGACCGCACGCCGCCAGGCGCCCTTGGGCGTCTGGTTGTCCAGGATGCTCCGCTGCTTGGGCGAGCCGAGGACCAGGACCTTGCCGCCCAGATCGCTGCACAGGTCCAGCAGGGCGGCCAGATAATCGCGCGTCCGCTGCCAGATGGCCTGCTCCGGCGTGGTCATGTGCAGGGGCAAAGGAGTCTTGGCGAACAGCCAGTGCAGACCGATCGTCTGGAGCCCGTGGTCTTCGATGACCTTGCGGGTTTCCCGCCGCTGCTGGGGCGAGACTTCCGTCGCCGAGGCGGCGAGCGTGAACGGCGCGATCTCGATCCCGTGATAGCCGAGCCGGCGGGCGACCGAGCAGACCTCGGCCATCGGCCGGGCTTCAAACATCTCATTGCACAGTGCAAATTTCACCTTTGAGTTCCCAGTTCTCAGTTGTCAGTTCCCAGTGCTCTGTTCCCGACTGTCAACTGGGAACTGACAACTGTCCACTCTCTTAGACGTTTTCCGGGAGCACGAACGGCTCACGGTAGTTGCGCTTCAGGAACATGTTGGCCAAGTCGCTGTTCTCGCCGACGTACTGCTCCTTCGCGGGATCCATCGTCAGGATCGGGCCCATCGTAATCGGTTCTTTCTCCAGGTCCACCTCGTTGGCGGCCAGGTTCTCGAGCATCCGGTTGAAGGAATCCAGCATCTCCGGGTTGTTGGCCAGCGTCGCTTTGATCTCGTCGGGCTTCATCTTCTTGCCTATCCGGTAGGAGGTATTGGCCATGTGGCACAGGGCGGCCGAGAGATGTCCGACCTCGATGTCCGCGTTCTGGTCGCTGCGCTTGTGGCTGCGAACGGCCTTGATGAAGTTCTCGTGGTGTCCCTCGCCGCCGACGCCGGCGTATTCCTTGCCGGTGAACGCTTTGATTCTCTTGCCGTCGTTGTCAAACGCCCAGCCGCCAGCTTCACCCATGGGAAGATAGCCGCCCTCGCACTGCACGAAGTCGCCGACACCGACGCCGGTCTTGCGGTAGTTGTCCATACTATCGTATTTGTCGCCTTTCTTGCGAGGCAGTCCGCGCACCTCGAAGATTAGCGGGGCCGGCTTATAGTCGAAGAAGGCAATCTGGGTATTGGCCGTCTCGCCCGTATCGCCGACCTGGCTGACGCCGAACCGTCCGCCGATGCTGAAGGCCCGCGTCGGCAGTCCCGGATCTCCCAGCGCCCAACGGGCGAGATCCATCTCATGGGGACCCTGGTTGCCGATGTCGCCGCAGCCCGTGTTCCAGACCCAGTGCCACACGTAGTGCAGAGCCTTTCGGCGAAGCGGCTCCATGTCGGCCGGACCGCACCAGAGGTTGTAATCCACGCCCGCCGGAACCGGGATCGGACCGTTGGTCCCCTCGACAATCCCACTGTAGCCAAGCCCAACGGAGCCGGGGCCTCGACCCTTGTAGCAGAAGCCTCGAACCCACTTGATCTTGCCGAGGTTGCCCTGACGGATCCACTCGAATGCGGCCTTGTGGGCCTCGGAAGACCGTCTCTGTGTTCCGATCTGAACAATGCGGTCGTACTTGCGGGCGGCCTCGACCATCTTGCGGCCTTCCCAAATCTCGTGGCAGGCGGGTTTCTCGATGTACACGTCCTTGCCCGCCTGGCAGGCCCAGACCGTGACGAGGGCGTGCCAATGGTTTGGCGTGGCCGAGGTGATCGCGTCGATATCCTTGCGGTCGAGCAGTTTCCGCATGTCGGTGTAGCCGTCCACTTTGATGCCTTTGCTCGCGAAGCTCTTCACGGCCCGGTCCACGTGATTCTGGTCCGCGTCACAGACCGCGACGTAGCGCACTCCGGGAATCTTGCCGAAGACCTGGGTATGGCCGCTGCCCTGCGCGCCGACGCCGATAGTAGCGATCCGGACTTCGTCATTGGCACCGAGGACACGAGAGGTCGGCTTCAACATTGCCAGGCCGGCACCTGCGGCCATGGAGGACCAGATGAAATCACGACGCGTCAAACTGCTCATAGTCTGCCCTTTCTCTTTCCGATTGTTGATTGCTGATTTTTGATTGTTGATTCCCAAATCAAAAATCAAACATCACACATCTTCAATTCTCTCACTTGCCGGTGGCGTAGTCGCGATAATGCTCGGCCACTTTGCCCTGTTTCTCGTCGCCTTTGTGGAAGTAGAAGCGATACTTGAAGGTCACACTCTCACCGGCCGGGATGACTAAATCACCCGCGCCGGCGGGTTTCTTCTCGAAATCATGGATCCCGAACGGATTGGCGGCGAACAGGCCGTAGTCGCGGACATGCCACCAGGTCGGGTGCCGCGGGTTGCTGGGATGATCGAAAATGGCGATGCCGACCACCTCGCCCTTGAGCGGTCCGTAGTAGTCGCACCAATCGGCACGCTTGCTCCAGGTCGCGTTGTCGGTCACGCCTTCGCTGTTGACGATGTGGCCTTTGCCCACCTTGCCGCCGAGTTGCAGGGTCGGCGCCAGGCGAATCGCCATCGAGCCTTCCTTCGTATCGCCAAACGTCACCTGGCCGTTCGAGGCGTGGAGGGTGATTTCCCAATCCATCAGCGTCCCGTCGGGGTCGTTATAGAAGCGGTGGGTCCGGGTGTCGGTGAGGGTGACCTTGCCGTCCGGGGCGACCCACTTGTTCTGCGACTTGATGACGCCGCTCTGTGGTCCCGAGCTGACTTCCAGGAACTTGTCGTGGACGATTGTGCCCTTGCCGTCCGACCAGAAGTCGATGCCGTTGACGGCCCCGTGGGTGAACCAGAGAGATTTCTGATGCACGTGGTCGCGCGGGTCGTTCGGATCGGTGTCCTCGACGGGCCAGTGCCGCATGACCGGCTCGCCCGTCGGGCCCATCACCGGGTAGAAGAACGGCCGCTGCGGCTCCTTGAACCGGTACTCGGTGAAGAGCTTGCTGTTGATTTGGACCGTCACCTTGTCGTCGCCCTGCGTGAGCTTGACGCCGCCGGCGGCCGGTTGGGCCGCGCCGCTCTGGGCCTTGGCCACCATCTGGGCGAACACTTCCCGCTGCTCGATCATCGCCTGGATGGAGTCTTTGGGCATGACGCGCCCTTCCAGCAGGACCCAGCCTTCGTAGTTGGTCGCCACCAGCAGGTTGATAAGCTGCTGATACGGATAGTCGGCGAGATTGAGCTCGCGGACGTGCACGGTGTCGCCGAACCGCGACCGGACCAGCTTGAAGTTGGACTCCAGGCCCTCGCCTTTGAGGTCCTCCGCGTTGCAATTCCAGCACAGACCGACGTTCGGCTGCGTCACCACGTCCATGATCGCTTTCATCGTGGGTAGCTGCGCGCAGCTACCGTGGACTTCCAGGCGGACCTTCTGCCCGTACCCGGCGGCGAATTGGCCCAGCTCGTTGAGCGACTTGCCGATCTGCTCGGTGGTCTTGGCGGGCGGGACGCCCTTGGGCAGGTCGTTGGGCTTGACCTTGATGCCGGAGGCGCCGCAATCGTAGGCCAGCTTGATGTATTGCTTGGCCCCTTCGATGTCCTTGCGCAGCTTGTCCTCTTCCAGATAGTGGAATGCGAAGTTTGTGCCCAGGCTCACGAGCGTCACCTTGCTGTCAGCGAATCGCTTTTTAACGTCCCGCCGCTGGGCGTCCGTCAGGTTCGCCTCCACTTTGTGGGCGTGCTCCGTCCGCAGCTCCACGCCGAGCACGCCGGTCTTCTCGCAGTTGGCGATCACGGTTGGCAGGTCCCAATACTGGCCCCACAGGTAGGTCACCAGTCCCAACTTCATTTTCGAGCCGCCCGCCTGGGCCGCCAACAGGACCTCGCCCAGCGAACCGGCCGTGACGATCCCCGCCCCCAAGGCCATGGAACCCCTGAGAAATCCCCGACGAGTGCTGCGAACTATGCTCATATTGCCGCCTTTCAAAGACTTGCCCGACGTGAAGGACGCCGTTTCCGGCCGTTACGCCGTGACCTCGACGCCCGGAAGGCACACAAACACCATGCCTCGCCCCTAACCTCCGCGGCATTCAGCCCGACCGCAAGCGCCAACAGTAAGGACGCATTATCGGCGGCGAAAATTGCACTGTCAAGGCGGCGACTTGGGGAAAATCGGTGCCGACGCCTCCCGGGGGCAGGCCCCGAATCCTTCCAGACTTCGGCGAGCTCAGTCGAGCCGAGGTGGTGGAGCCGGTCAGCCGCGGCGTGCCGCCACGGACAGGCGGGCGGCGAGAAAGCCCCAGGCGATGCCGACGATAAGGCCGACGGCGTGCACCGTATTCGCGACGTTTCCGACCAGGTCGAAGAGGCACAGGAAGAACCAAACGATCATGAAGAGGACCGTCTGCGGCTCGAGCGACAGCTTGGAAGCGGGATTGAACCTGCCCTGCATCCAGATGTAGCCGAGCAGGCCATAGACCACCCCGGACATGCCCCCGAAGGTCGGGCCGCTCATCAGATACTGGGCGAGATTCGACGCCCCGGCGATGGCGAGCACCAGCAACAGCAGCGTCCAGAGGCTCTTGCGGGCCTCGATCATGCTGCCCAGGTCGCGGAGCCAGAGCATGTTGAAGAAGATGTGGAGAAAGCCGAAGTGCAGGAACATGGGAGTAAACAAGCGCCAGATTTGGCCGTGACGGATCTCCGGCAGCCCGGGCTGCCCGTAGAGGACATCACCCCGGAATTGATACTGGGTGATGGAGAGCGGCTGGACAAACTGTTTTTTCTTGCCGAAGTCCGCCAGAAGCGTTACGGCGACGCTGATGACGATCAGAATGATGGTCAGAATGCCGATCGGGACGGGCGGCGAGTAGAAGAGGGTCCGGCCGTCGATCATGCGGGTACGTTTGCCGGTCTGTTCCTGCTGATCCTGCTTCCTCTTCTGGGCGGTGGCCCGCGCGGTCTCTACATAGCGCGGATCGTCCGGGCTGCGGGTGAATTCCTCGAACGCCTGCTGGGCCGTCTCGACGTTGGCATCGTCGAGGACCCAAATCTCCCAGGTGCCGTGCAGATCCGGGTCCACCTGGTTCTCGATGTCTTTGACGGAGAGAAGATCGCCGAAGCGTCGGGCTTGGTTCTCGTCCTGGAGACGACCGATCGGTCTCATAGTTCCTTTCCACAGTGTGGGCACGTCTGCGGCTTCTTGTTCTGCTCGAGCTCCTCCATGAAGCCCGCCCCGAGGATGGCGCACGGCAGGGCAAACATCCCGATTCCCAGCATCGCAGTGATCGCGCCCAGGATTTTCCCGAGCGGGGTGACGGGGCACATATCGCCGTAGCCGACGGTGGTCAGTGTCGCGGCGGCCCACCACATGGCGGCCGGAATGCTCGTGAAGGTCTTGGGCTGGGCCTCC
>JAPLMX010000267.1 GCA_026386805.1 Phycisphaerae bacterium
GCTCCCGAGGAGCCGGGGCCGGAAGATACATCGAAAAAGTGAATAGGAAACAATTGACGCCCCGTATGGTATGGGGTATATAAAGTTGGGGCGCCGCGGTTTTGGTCCGCCACCCGCCGCACTTTTTCTCCGCCCTTCACAATCATCGACGAGATTCGCAGGGCTTGTGTCGGCGGTACCCCGGCCCCCTGATTCTCACTTTTCCCTTGCGTGCCCTGCACGCACCTGCCTAATGCTCCCCAGAGAAACACCCCTGACGAAGCCGCAACGAATGGGTTTGAAGCCCGAGCGGGCGACATGGATATGGCGACCGCCGGGATATGAAGGAAAAGTCGTTGAAAAATGTACCGGACACCTTTAGCTTCCAGAGCTTCCAGAGGGGCGATGGTAACCCATTTCCAGGCATGGACTTACAAGAGATCATCCGCAGATCATGCCATTGCGAGCGTAGCGAAGCAATCTCCCATCCCGAGGATTGAGATTGCTTCGGCGCTACGCTCCTCGCAAGGACATATCGGCGAAGACCCCTGCCTCCGCCGGGGCAAGTGTGTCTGCGGATACTTCTTCTTGAACCACGAATGGCACGGATGACACGAATATTCGTACCACTACTTGTTCAAATCTTGTTTTCTTGCGCAGATTTCTTCGCGGCGATACCGTAAAGCCTGGAAGCACCAACGATTATGTCTCTCGCAAAGACGCAGAGATCACCAAGGATTCAGGTACTCGCGCTCCTCTGCGCTCTGTCATCCGTCCTCCATTCTTGGCGCCCTTAGCGTCTTGGCGAGAGCAGGTTTTGGTTGCGGCCGAAGGCCACGCTGGGTGATTGGTGTGATTCGTTGTCTCCAAGATTCCTCTTTACGTTTTCGTCGTTGTGGGCCTATAATGACCCTGCGGCTTCTGGGAGACGCAGAAGGAACCCCGGTCCAGAGACTTGGATGTGTTGGGAGAAAATGTGAAATGTGTAGGGGTGACCCCCATTCCCGGGAGAGCGAAGTTTCTGCGACTGAACTTGCTGTTATGGTCCGGCAGGAACTGCTTGGCCAGTTCGTGGGCCACGACCAACACCTTCCGTGGTGATTTGCAGGTTTCCATCCTGCATTGTGTAACCGAATCGGGATGCTGGCGCTACCGAGAGATCGCCTAAGTCAACGAGGGCAGAGACAGAGCAGGTGCGTCCCTATTATCCATGCGAAAAGACAAAGGGCTCCAAAGCCCAGTGTCCTGCGCCCCAAAAGCCCTATGAGACCCCTATTCTGCCGTTGGCCTTACAGCGTCCTTGCGTCTGAGCATCCAGCTAGCGGCCCCCAAGCCCAGCCCGCCAAGAATGCCGGCAGCGGGCACAGGGACAGGGACCGTCCGAAGCGTGACGTCATCCAGGTAGGTTCTGCTTTCCGAGCCCGAGCCACTGTAGAACCCCCAGACGCTGAAGCCTACGAGTTCCTTTCCAGGGCTTAGCTGGGAGGTTACGTCAAAGAACTCCCAGTCTGAGGTACTCAGAGGAAAAATCCTCTCATCCCCTGAGCCGTCACTGTAGAAGAAATCGAACGCCGTAGACGCCATCTGTGGTTCCTTGAGCCAATAGGACAACTCAACGATCTGGCCTACGGGGATGCCTGCAAAGTCCTGGCGGAGCTCACCATTGCCGACGTTTGTTGCACTGTATCCTCCGCTATGCGCATCCGCACTCGTCACGTTCCACGACTCAATTAGCCCATACAAATCTCGGGCATTGTACCAGGGTAATAGACTCCCGGTCTCGAAGCCGGGATTGGTCAGATCGGCCTGGGCGTGTGTGATGCTCAGACAGACCAAAACCAGCGTTGCCAGATTGAATCTTCTCATACACTCCATCCTTTTGTATGCCTACTACCTATCCTGCCAATCACGAACAGCCTTTTGACGCGACTACATCTGCCAAATGGGTCCAGAATGAAAAGCGGACACCCTTCCAACGAAAGTCTATGTCATATTCATTTTGACGAATGTCAACTATAAATCCCCGTTCAGCGACAATTATTTCTTCCGTTCTTTCACAAGTTCCTTGGAGGGAGGCCAGGGTCAGCTAACATGAAAGGCAGAACCTCCTCGCTGCTATAATGGCAGCGTAGAAGGCAAAGAAGAAAGGAGACTCTGCCATGTACTACGCAGGAATAGACTATCACAAACGCTACTCGGTTGTCAGTATCCAGGATGCGCAAGGCCAGATCGTCCAGGAACGACGAGTCACACGGGGTTGACAATGCCTTTCATTCTGGAACGGGGGTCACACCTACACATTTCACAACCTGATTACCGGATGACCGCACTCTACAATGCTATGTCGCTGCCCTGCTCCGATGAATGGTGGGCGGAGCCCACCCTACCGCCGTCGCCCGGACCGTGGCCCCGTGCCCAAAGGCGCGCAGCGCGTGCTATAGAATACCTGAGGGGCATTCCCCAGACGCTACTTCACACCCAGCCTTTCCCGCAGGATGTGCAGGTTCAGCACGTCCTCGCGATTGTATTCGAGCAGCTTTTGCAGGGCTTCTATGTCATTGTTGTTAACATAGTTCCACCAGAGCCGCACGGCCAGGTAGCCGTTCATGCCGGTCAGCCGCCGCTCGATCCCGAGGCGGACCTCGACGGCCTTCAGGCCGCCTCTGAGGTCCCGGCGCCAGCAGTTGTACATCAGGTCCGTGTGGGCAAATTGCTTTCGCAGATCGAGACCGATTCTGGATTTGATGAACGGCAGATCGAACCGGCTTCCGTTGTACGTGTAAACCTCATCCACTCCCTCCAGCAAGGCGAGCACATTGTCGGCGTTGACCTGGCCGCCGTAGAGCTGCCCGAACCGCTGCTCGCCGGCCCGCACGACCGCGACGCCGATGACCGTCAAGTCACAATACTGCCAACTGAACCCGGTCGTCTCGATGTCCAGATATCCATAGCATTTGACTCGGCAACCGCCCTGCTCAGCGGCGTTCTCCTCTGTGGGCAGAGAGGATGCCCGCGTGCTCATCGCAGAACTCCTTTCTGTCGCAGTCCCGGCAATGGGAGCCGCGCCAGATGGCGTCGAACTGTTCCATGATTTGGCCGACCATCGGCCCCTCGGTCGTCACGATTCCCGATTCGAAATTACGCCGCCGCGTGCTCTTGGCCCCGACGCCCGCGCCGGTGAGATTCGCACTGCCGGCGTAAGCCCATTCGCCGTCCACGACGGCGCACTTGAGGTGGACCCGCGGGCAGAGCATCCGTTCCAGCCCCTTCGACAGGTTCCGGTACCGGTCGAAATCCCTGTGAAACCTCGGCCCCGGCTCTTTCGCATGGAGCAGGCGAATCTCCACGTTCTTCGTCGCCAGATCCGATAGGATTTCCAGGAAAGGGACCATCTTGCCCTGCTTGTGGACGTGCAGGTCCTTGAGGTCGGCCGTGGCCAGCCAGAGCAGCCGCTTGGCCTTGGGAATGGCCCCGCAGACGACCTCTTCGTATATCTCTCGATCTGTGACAAACTTCAACATGTGCCCGGCTGCCGCCCCGAAACCTCACGTCGGAAGATACAGTGTAGCGGCCGCGGCAACGCCTTTCAACACCGAACGGCCCGAATCTGAATCCCATGAGAGATTTCCTTGCCCGGCCAATTTGGATTTTGGCGAATCGGGGTTACATTATATGTAGCCGCCGTCTTGTCCACGGCACGCCGTCCGAGAATACCTTGCGATGAGAGGCAAGACGACAGCGGGAACCGGGGGGCCTTGTATGGCAACGCAAAACTTGTCCGAGCACGTCCTTCTCATCACTCTACCTGCCGAGCCGTCGTCGAGCGGCGATCTGGAGGCCGTGGTGCGATCGACTCGTCCGGGGTCGGACCACGACGTGGTCGTGGACTTCTCGCGCGTCGAGATCCTGCCGTCGGCGACGATCTGCAACCTGATCGTGTTGGAGCGTGTGCTGAGCGCTGCGGGCCACCGGCTCGTCTTGTGCTCCGTTCCGCCCGACGTCAAGGCGGTCTTTAGGCGGGTGGGCCTTCACAAGCTGTTTCGGTTCACGGACGACGAGCTTGCCGCCGTGCAATCCCTGGAACAGGACGACTACATGTGTCCGTAGCTACAACCACGCGTCGATCAGATGGTCCACTTGGCCGGGCAGAACACCGGTCAGCCAGGCCAGATCGACGATGGTGAAGCGTCTGCGGATCTCGTGCATGTGCAGGATGGCCGACCTGATCCGCTCGCGCGAGCAGCCGATGTCGGCCATTGATACAGCGGCGCCGGCGCGCTGGAGCCAAGTGCGAATCGTCTCGGGGCTCTTCACCTCGGCGGCCAGTTTTGTCCTGAGCTGGTCCCACGCATCGTGCCCCGTGATCTTCTTTCGGATTGGCTCCAGCCGCGCCCTCTTTGACCCGTATTGCTCGGCCACGGCGGCGACCACGGACGGTACGGACCAGAAACGCTCGTCGATGGAAACCGGCAAAGGGATGAGAGCCGGGCTGTTGATGGCCAGCACTCTCTGATAGAGAGCGGCGGAAAGAAGCGTGCCGATACCGACCTGCCGGCCGTGCAAATCGTGGTTTTCCCCGCGCGTCTCGGCCATCATATCCAGCGTGTGGCTCAATAAGTGCTCGCCGCCGCTGGCCGGAGCGCTGGTACCCATGAGCGTCATGGCCATGCCGGTCCAGAAGAGAGCCTTGAAGAGACCCCCGATCGCCTCCCGCTTGCCGTCCCGGATATCTTCGGGGCGATCCAGGTAGAGCGGCTCCAGCTTCGTGACGATGCCGGCACAGAACCTGCAGTAGTACTCGTCAAACAGGAAATGATTCGCGACCCAGTCGGCGGTGCTCTGGTGCTTGGCGATGGTGTCGCCGAACCCGGCGGCGGTCATTTCCCGGGGCGACTGCTCGATGATGCTCGGCTCGGCCACCACCGCCACCGGCGGCCGCGCCTCGATGAGCAGCTTCACCCCGGCGACCGTCGGCGCGACGTTGGCCGAGGAATAGCCATTCATCGATGCCGCCGTGGCCACGACCAGATAGGGGATGCCCAACTGGAAGGCCGACCATTTGCACAGATCGTTGATCACGCCGCTCCCGACCGCCACCACCAGATCGGGATGCACGCCCCGCAACTGGTCGACCAGGGGCCTAACCGTAATATCGTCGCAGACCGGCCCACCCTGTCGCCTGTCGGGAACGATCACCCGAGCCACGGCGATTCCCGCCGTCTGGAGCACTTCTTCCACGCGCCGTCCGCAGACGTCCCAGGTCCGCACATCCGCGACCACCACAACACGAAGCGCATCCGCACAACTTCCTGGAACAAGTTCCGCCAACGAATCGATGACGCCCGACCCATAAACGAATCTGCGCACCGGCACGTGGTGTGTTTTGCCACAATCACAGGCGAAACTCGTTCCCAGCAATCCCGATAGTTCCATGCGACGAAACCCGACAAAGGACTCGATGGCTATTTCTCGTTCAGTGTAGGGCCACAGTGCCCATCGGTCAATCGGATCGCGAGGTAGTCCCGCGGTGATCCGGCGGCTATAATCAGGCGCGTCCAAGCAACACCAATAACGAATCCGGACGGCGATGATGAGCATGAAAAGAAGAGACCTGCTGAAATCCGCCGGCCTTGGCGCCGCATCCCTCGTACTGGGCGTACCGGGTATGCGGGCCGCAGGGCCCGCCCAAAAGCCCAACCTGGTCTACGTCTTCGCCGACCAGTGGCGGGCCGAGGCAACGGGGTACGCCGGCAACGGGGACGTGCGGACGCCGAATCTGGACTGGCTGGCCCGCGAAAGCGTGAGTTTTGGGAACGCCGTGTCTTGCTGTCCCGTTTGCAGTCCGTACCGTGCCAGCCTGCTGACGGGTCAATACCCGCTGACTCACGGCGTGTTCCTGAACGATGTGCCGTTGCGGAATGAGGCGACGACCATCGCGGAGGTGTACCAGCGCAGCGGCTACAGGATCGCTTACATCGGTAAGTGGCACCTGGACGGCAACCAGAGAAGCGCGTTCATTCCCCGCGAGCGACGTCAGGGGTTCGAGTTCTGGAGGGTATTGGGCTGTACGCACGCGTACAACAACTCGTACTACTACGGCGACGAGAACGTCCGGCGGAAATGGGACGGTTACGATGCGATCGCCCAGACTCGTGAGGCGCAGCAGTACCTCCGCGACCACGCCGACGGCCCGCCGTTTGTCCTCG
Source organism: Phycisphaerae bacterium (assembly GCA_026386805.1). GTDB lineage: Bacteria > Planctomycetota > Phycisphaerae > Sedimentisphaerales > Anaerobacaceae > PLanc-01. The sequence continues at coordinate 6,186 of JAPLMX010000267.1, forward strand.
TGCTCTCCTGGGGGCCTCCTCACGACCCCTACGGGACAGCGCCCCAGAAGTACAAAGACCTCTTCAAACCCGACAGCCTGGCTCTCAGGCCCAATGTGCCGGAGGCCGACCGCCCGAAGGCGCGCCAGGCGCTCGCCGGCTACTATGCCCATATCGCCGCTCTCGACGATTGTGTCGGCGAGATCCTGCGAACGGTACATGAAACCGGTATCGGGCAGGACACGATCTTCGTTTTCACGTCCGATCATGGGGACATGCTCTTTTCTCACGGCGGCCAGAACAAGCAGCAGCCGTGGGATGAATCGATTCGTGTGCCGTTTCTGCTACGCTACCCCGCCGTGCTTGGTACGGTAGGCAGAATCATCGACTTGCCGATCAATACGCCCGACATCATGCCGACCCTGCTCGGCCTGAGCGGCATTGTCATCCCCGGGACGGTGGAAGGCACTGATTTCTCCCGCCTCCTAACCGGGAAGGCACCGGTTCCACACTACGCCGCACTGATTGGCTGCCCATCTCCTTTTGGGCAGTGGACCAGGGCCAGAGGCGGCCGGGAGTACCGGGGCGTGCGGACCCGCCGACACACCTACGTGCGTGACCTCAAAGGCCCCTGGCTTCTCTACGACAACGAGCACGACCCGTATCAGCTCGACAACCTGTGCAACAAGCCCGAACACGCGGCCCTCCAGGCGAGCTTGGACGCGAATCTGTCGAAAAAACTGAAAGACACGAGGGATGAGTTCCTGTCCGGCTGGGACTACATCAAGAAATGGGGCTACGAAGTGGACGCGTCCGGCACCGTGCGATACACAAACTGAGACGGTAGGGGTCCATGAAGATCGCATCATAACCCCACATGAGGCTCTCCCAGAACCACGGCTACAGTTTGCCGCTGCGAAGAATGGAGATGATGAGCCAGATGCCCAGAACGGCAGCGATGCCATAACCTGCCATGCCGATGGATTGCAGCCAGCCGCTCTGCGGGACCAACATGCTGGAGGCCACCACCAGACCTGCAATAATCAGCGAGAAGCTAATGCGATTGGAGCTGCGGTCCAGCGTCTTGATTAGGGTCTCCAGATGCTCGTGCTGGACATGGACCTGGATGTTGCCTTGGCGAAGCTTGCTGAGAATGATGTTCAAATCGTCGGGCAGTCTTCCGATCAGATCAGCCGCGTCCTGCGCCATTCGCCGCAGGTACCGCAGCGCCCGTTTCGGTTCGAGGTCCCGGAGGCTTGACTGCCGCGTAAAGCGCCGCAGGGCCTCCATGATGCTGAAGTCCGGGTCCAGCGACCGCGCGAACGACTCGACCGTGGCCAGGGTTTTGAGCATGAGGGTGAACTGAGCGGGCAGACGGACGTGGTTCGAACGGAACAAATCGAAGGTCTGCGTGACGATCATCCCGAAGGGGATGCCCTTGAGAGGCAGGCTGTAATAGGTGTCGATGATCTGGTCCGCACCGGCAATCAGCCGGGCCCGGTCGGTCCTCTCGTCCAGCATGTCGCGGCGTTCCAGGGCCCGGGCGATCCGCGGCGGATCATTGTCCACGATGGCCAGGATCATCTCGTTGAACAACTGACGGTCCTGCAAAGACAGGCGTGCCACCTGGCCGAAGTCAAGCGGAGCCAGGACGTTGCCCTCCAGCAGAAGGAAGTTGCCCGGATGCGGGTCCGTGTGGAAGAAGCCCCGGTCGAAGATCTGCCGCAAGACGAAATCGGCGCCGCGCCGAGCCACGACCTTGCCGTCCAGTCCCTGCGCCAGGAGGGTGGGACAATCGCTCGGCCTGATCCCCTCGATGTATTCCATCGTCAGGATCGCGTCCGTGCAGTATTTCTCGTAGACCCTCGGGACGTGAACCGTCGGGTCGTCGGCGAAATCCCGCTGGAACCTCAGCAGGTTCCGCCGTTCGTTCGCCAGGTCCGTCTCCTTGGAAATGGCCCCCGACAGCTCGTTGACGATCTGCTGCGGGTCCACCGTCCCATCCTGGAAGAGCGTCAACTTCAAGATGGGCGCCACTTCCTCCAGGATCTCACATTCCGTCTCGATGACCTGCACGATCCGGGGCCGGCGGACCTTGACGGCGACGATATCCCCTTCCTGCGTAACCGCACGATGGACCTGCGCGATGCTCCCGGCCGCCAGCGGCGCCAAATCGAAGCTCTGGAAGATCGTGTCCAGGGGTCCCTTCAACTCCTGCTCGATCTCGGCCACGATGCGTTCGCGGACTTCCGGCTTGACCTGGTCCTGCAAATGCTCCAGCTCGTGCGCGTACTCGGGGGGAATCAGGTCCGGGCGCGTGCTCAGCAACTGTCCAAGCTTGATGAACGTCGGGCCGAGCTCTTCGAGCGCCAGCCGCAGCCGCTCCGGGCGCGTACGCCCCTCCGCGCTGCGACGCACGCGTGTGGGAACCACCCGCTCGCCGAATCGCAGCCGGAGCCTCGACTGCAACGCATCGGCCACCTCCTCGAAGCCGTACCTCATCAGCACGGCCACGATGTGCCGGTACCGCCGAAGCCTGTACAAGCGGCTCCTGAAACGGGGCTGCCAGATCGTCATGCCTCGCCGGTGCTTTTCGCCAGCAATTGGTCGAGCTTCAGCTCGATCCGTTGGAGATCATCCTTGGTCGCCAGATGCAGGTTGTTCACCGTCTGACGGACCTGGTCCGCCACCAGTCTCTGGAACTCCGCCCGCGTCCGTTCGGCGCTGTCCATGACTTCCTTCACGAAACCGGTGCGGGCATCCCGCTCGGCCTGTCCTTTGCTGACGTACTCGTCGAAGAGTTTCTCCGCCCGTTCCCGGGTCATGGTCAGGGCCCCAAGTCCGGCCAACATGAGCTTGTCCAGCGTTTCGAACATAACCTTTACCTCCTAAATGGCTGCCGTCCATTATACGGTTTGGGGATCGCGCCGTTTGAAATAAAGACGGTCCTGTGCCAATTTTGTTGATCCCCCGGCGGCAAAGCAGCGTATACACGAAACATGGGAGCTATAGGCATGTTTGGAAAGAAGATACACCTGTTCACGATCTTCGGCTTCAAGGTGGGTATCGACCCTCGCGTGGGCATTGTCACCCTCAAGGACATGCTGAAGTTCCTGAACCTCAAGATCGACCTGGAGGGTGAGTAGACTTCTCATGCTCATGCGACAGTGATGTCCTTCTCCAGATACACGTCCGGCACGGCGTGGAGAAACTCCACCCCGCCTTTCATGGGCTTTGGGAAGGTTCTTCGCTCCGTGACCAGGCCGCCGGTACCACCGGCCCGCACCCAGGTCAAAGGCCCGCGCCACGGAGCCAAAGAGACGCTGGTCGCAGGAATTGGGATTGATGAGCCGTCATTGTGGTTGGTCCTGACGAGGAACGGGATTCCGTGCGCATGCAACTATCCATCTTCCGCTCCTTGCCAATTATTACATACCCTATTTTGCCGCTTTATCCATGTCACGCTCTTGCCCCTTCCCTTACTGAGACACCGGCGCGGCGGTTCCGGCCAAGACAGCCTTGCGCAGGGCTCGGCGGTCCATGTCGCGCCAGCCGCTTGGCAAGGCGGGCCCATGGCAGGCAGAGGAAACATTTTTCGAGAACTCACGGAAAATAATGACATATTACTTGACAGTGTTTGTGTTGTGGGTGATATTGCTATATTTATACACATCCCCTACCGGAACGTAGCAATCTGCGGCAGGATGCCTGAGATGCGTCGGAATCCGCAAAGTGAAGCTGGTGTACGAAGGCCTCGTTCAACGCGGTCAGGGAGGAACCATCGATGAAGATCAAAACACTCATGCTCGGCTGGGAGTTCCCACCCTACATTAGCGGCGGGCTCGGCACCGCGTGCTACGGGCTGACGAAGGCCATGAGCCACTTGGGAATGGAGGTAACATTTCTCCTGCCTCGGATGGGTCCGGTCCGTCTGGGCGGCAAACCGGAGGTGATTCCGGAATCCGGACTCCCTCATGTCCGATTGCACGCGGTCTCGTCCAGCCTTGTCGCTTATGGCCGGTACGGCAATCCTCGATCGGCGCAACACGCGGTAGCCAAAGCCGCGCAGCCGGAAGAACCACCCGAGGGCCCCTCTCCCTACGGCCCCAATATCTGTGAAGAGATCCATCGCTACGCGACGCGCGTCATGAAGATCGCCGAGTCGGAGGAGTTCGATGTGATCCACGCCCACGACTGGATGACGTTTCCGGCTGGAATCGCCCTGGCGGCCCACAGCGGCAAACCCCTGGTCGTGCAGGTTCACTCGACCGAATTCGACCGCAGCGGGGAACACGTCAACCAATCCGTGTACGATATCGAGCGGCAGGGAATGCACGCGGCCACCAGGATCATTGCCGTGAGCAACTACACGCGGAACATCGTCGTGAATCGCTACTCCGTACCGCCGGAGAAAGTGGAGGTCGTGTATAACGGCATCGATTTCTCCGATTCCGCCGACGCCGCACCTGTTCAGGCAACGTCCTCCAAGAACGATAAAGTCGTGCTGTTCCTCGGCCGCATCACCATGCAGAAGGGACCCGAGTATTTCCTGTACGCCGCCAAGCGGGTCCTCGAGAAAGAGAAGAACGTCAAGTTCGTCATGGCCGGCGACGGCGACCGTCTGTACGGGACCATCGATCTGGCCGCCTGGCTCGGGATCGGTCACAAAGTCTTTTTCACCCGCTTCCTGCGGGGCCAGGACGTGGCTCGAGCCTATCGGATGGCCGACCTGTACGTGATGCCGTCCGTGTCCGAGCCGTTTGGGATCGCGCCTCTGGAGGCCCTCCAGTACAACGTACCGGTGCTCATCAGCAAATCGAGCGGCATTGCGGAGACGTTGCAGAATGCCCTGAAGGTGGATTTCTGGGATATCGATGAGATGGCCAACAAAATCGTGGCCGTCCTTCGCCACCCCCCGCTCCAGGAGACGCTTCGCACGAACGGCCGCAAGGAAGCTCTGCGATTCCGCTGGGAGGATTCGGCGGCGAAAGTCAACGAAGTCTATCGCAGGGTTTTGAACGTCGCTTGAGCAACGTGATTCGGGGAGATTCGGTCCAATGGCTTCCGTCTGTTTCTATTTCCAGGTTCACCAGCCCTATCGGCTTCGGCACTATACCATCTTCGACAGCGACACCAACTACTTCGACGAGCACAAGAACGCCCAAGTCTGCCGCAAAGTCGCGGGCAAATGCTATCTGCCCACCAACCAACTGATGCTGGATCTGATTCGCCGGCATGAGGGCCGGTTCAAGGTCGCCTATAGCATCACGGGGGCGGTTCTCGATCAGTTCAAAGAGTACGCCCCGGAAGTGCTGGCCAGCTTTCAGGAGCTGGCGGAGACCGGCTGCGTCGAGTTTCTCGGCGAGACCTACTATCACAGCCTTAGCTTCCTGTTCTCGCCCAGGGAGTTTGCCGCCCAGATCGACGCCCACCGGAAGGCCGTGCAAGAGCTCTTCGGCCAGACGCCCCGCATCTTCCGGAATACCGAGCTGGTCTACAACAACGCCCTGGCCGAGACCATCGAGCAAATCGGCGGCTTCGATGCCGTTTTGGCCGAGGGCGCCGACCACATCCTGGGATGGCGAAGTCCGAACTTCGTCTATCGGCCTCCGAACACGCAGCATCTCAAGCTGCTGCTCAAGAACTACCGGCTCAGCGACGACATCGCTTTTCGGTTCTCCAACCGGGGCTGGCGGGAGTGGCCGCTGCGGGCCGAGAAATTCAGCCAGTGGGTCAACGCCGTCAACGGCAATGGATACACCGTCAACCTCTTTGTAGACTACGAGACCTTCGGCGAGCACCAGTGGGAAGACACGGGCATCTTCGAGTTCCTGCGCCAGTTGCCCACCGAGATTCTGCAGAACCCCGACAATGATTTCAAGACGCCGAGCGAGGTCGCCGACGCCTACGAGGCCGCCGACGTGGTCGATGTCCCGCACCTCGTCAGTTGGGCCGACACCGAGCGGGACCTCTCGGCCTGGCTCGGGAACCCCATGCAGAACAATGCGATCCACGAGTTGTACAATCTCGAACACATGGTGAAGGCCTCGGGCGATCCGGACCTCCTCGACTCCTGGCGCAAGCTGCAAACCTCCGATCATTTTTACTACATGTGCACCAAGTGGTTTGCCGACGGCGACGTGCACAAGTACTTCAACCCCTACGACTCGCCCTACGATTCGTACATCAACTTCATGAACGTCCTGGACAACCTAAGATCGCGTTGCGCCACGGGAGCCCCCTCGCGTCAGGATTCCCTCCTGGTGGCAACACCGGCGTGACGACGGATCGTGAGCGACTGCCACCCGCTGAAGGCTCAGATCATTCGTGGCGGGCCGAAGCGAATTGGATGGTCCAGTGGATGTCCCGGCTTGTGGCGGAGTCGATCCGGACTCTCACTCTCCAGTCCTCCTGCTTGGTGAGACGGATCTTGACGCCGGCTGCCGCATCTTCGGCTGACACGGTTACTCCCGTGGCCTGCCAAGCACCGGCGGTGCCGATCGCTGCGATCCGGATTTCGTAAGGATCGTTCGCGACGACACGGCTTGCGCCGCTCAGTTGTTGCGTCGTTTCGTCCCACGTTTCCTCAAGAATGTCCACCATTCCTTGCGTGATGTGACGGGAGGTGCCAATCACTCGTGGTTGCCCGGAGACCGGCCGGACGGCCAGGATACGGCAGCTCGCCGGCGGCAGCTCGCTTTCGAGCAAGCCCTCGAAAGGAGCCACGAACTCGTCGGCCCAGTAGTCGAACCCGACGTAGCGCCCGGTCTTGGGAAGGCCAATTCTCTCCAAGGGGCACGAAATGTGCACGCGGTCCTTTTCCTCCCAGTTGAACAGGCCAATGACGTCCCGTCTGGGCGTCCGGCGATCATCCGTAAGGAGCCAAACCCTCGGGATTCTCTCGTTGAGCAGGTCCACCGGGCGGGCCTTGAGGCCGTGGGCAGGCATCGACCGCTGCAGTAGATGCAATCGGTCGGGCGACAGCTTGGTGAAGTCCTTACGCGGGCCATTGAGTTTCTCGCCTGCCTGCCAGCCGTCGTCGATCTGGACGACCGAGAAGCCGAACGGCACAAGGTGCTCGCGTGCAAATTCGGCATTCTTTAAGAGGTCTCGCTCGTTCGATGCCCCCGCATGATACCACGTGCAGTAGACCGTCGGCTGCGGCAGCAGCTTGATGCGATAGTGCCGTGCAATCGCATCGGCATAGGCTTCCAGGCCCAGGCGGGCATCGTCGAAGTACCCGATCAGCAACATCTCCGGCTGGACTTTCTGTCCAGGCTTCACCAGCAGTTGTCCGTAGTCCAGTTGGGCGTCGATGACCGCCTTGCCGTCTTTGACGTCGGAGAACAGCAGGCCGCTACCCCGCTCGTGGGTGAGCCAGCCTGCCACGACGCCCCTGCGGCTCTCCGGATCGGCCACCGCCAGAAACGAGTAGCTTCCAGGGTTCGACTCGCGTGCGACGCCAGTCAGACCGGCTGTTCCCAGGGCGAGAAGTCCGCTCGCCTCCTTGGAGAGTCCCAGCGTCATGCTCACGGGGCGGATACTACCGGCAGTCTCGTTCGCATCTGAGCCATTGGCAACGGTGCTTTCAAACACGATGAAGGGCAGGCCGGAAAACAGTGTGAATCGGTCATATCCGCCGGCCCCCTGCTCGATCCGAATCGCCTCTCCCTGCCCCCACACCGGATCGGTGACGCGCTGCCGAGACGCCGCGGCACCGGGCCGCTGGAGAGTCCCGCGCTCGATGAATCGTGCACCCGAGCCCCTTGAAGTCGCGAGAAATGACAGATCCTGCGAATTGAATTCCACAGCCAGCGACTGATTCTCGATTCGCACGACACCCGAGGACTCAGCTCCCACCGCACGAGCACAGGTATATGCCGTGAGAGCCACCGCCGCACACACGGTCAGACAACTCGCTTTTGATTGCACCGTCATACCTCCGGATCGTGGACATGGTCCCGCCCGATCGACTAAGGAAATGCTGTTGTTTCAAGAGATACGATAGACAGTCGGCCGCCCGCGATTGGGGCCATCACACAGGATCAGCACCGTCACACTGTCGTTGGTCTCCTCCAGGACGGCCATAGCCTCCGGCTTGCCGTTGATTTTCGGCAAGGCCCCAATCTTGTGCACCTCTGTGCCTTTCCCCTCCCAACGGAACAGGAAGAAACCAAGGTCCTTCTCGTAGTCTTCGGACTCGCCATATTTCTTCGAAGGCTCGGAGCCGGCGTTGCCGGCGATCATCAGGAAACACGATTTGGCGGCCACGATCTCGCGGATGCCAAGCCCCTCTCCGAGCTGTAGCTTGTGGAGCGTGTACGGGGGTCGCGACCCGCCGCCGAATACATCGTCTGCACGGATCTCCATGACGAAGGCGAAGCCGCCGAGATTGGGATTGCGAAATCCGACAAAGAGTTGCCCGTTGCGAACCGCCAGACCCTCGATGTTGATCCCCTTCTGCTGAAGAGGCTGTCCGAAATGCTCGCCCAGCACGGGGTCCGCGCGGATCACGCCCGCCAGGCTCGCCGTCTGGAGTCCGGTGGGCAAACGTGCGCTGCCGGCCTTGAAGCCGCCCGGAATCCCCGTGGCGGGGTCCACCTTCAGACGGAAGATGCTATACCGGTTGTCCTGACGCTCGCCTTTCTTCTTGGAGGTGCCATGCGACCCGACGATGTAGTAGCAGTCGCCCTCGGCAGCGATCGCTTCGGTGTCGATCTCCGAACCGAAACGAACGAGCGAGATCGTCTCGAGCACACGCAAGGTCTTGTCCTGCCGCGAGACCTCGACCGCCTGAACGTCACGAACCTCATCGGCCCCGATCAGACCGAATCGATCCGAAAGGAAAGCTATGCCGCTGAGGTTCTTGGCGTCCAGGACGTCGCCCAGCAGCGAGTATCGGCCGACCTCCTCGACGTGCGTCCACGATTCTGCGCCGCGGCCGGCTGTCCCGGGCTGGCCGCCGCAAGCCGCCACGGCACAGAGGCTTGCGACGACGCCACACTGAACCGCTCGAAGGACGACGGCCCGATTCAAGACTGCCAACATGTCTACCCCTTTCGCCCTCCCATATAGTGCACGCGCCGCGACAAGTCAAGCGCGCAAACGCAGGATTTGAAAAGGCTTGCAGCGGCCCTCGCTCACCGGTACACTGACCGAGGAAACCGGTTCGGCGCGCCGCGCATGGGGCTCGTAGCTCAACGGCAGAGCAGGGGACTCATAATCCCTTGGTTGTAGGTTCAAATCCTACCGGGCCCATTGGCCGCACCGTGGCCATCCTAAGCCGATTCGTCGTCCGACTCGGCGGCCGGGTTCACCAGGGGTAGCTCTATGGTAAACGAAGTCCCTTTGCCGACCTCGCTGTGAACCGCGATGGTGCCGCCGTGGGCCTCGACGATCTTCTTGGCCGTGGCCAGCCCCAGGCCGGTGCCGCCGGAACGCGAGGAACGGTACGGCTGGAAGATGGAGGGGAGTCTCTCGGGGGGGATTCCTTTTCCCGTGTCACTGATCTGAATGACCGCCCGTCCCGCCCGCCGGACCGTTCGGATCATCAGCTCGCCGCCTTTGTCCGGGCTTCCCGAATGCGACGGTTCGCGTTGGGGGCCCTCCATCGCCTGCTGCGAGTTGATGAAGAGATTCAGCAACACCTGCTTCAACGCCCCAGGGTCCGCCCGGCACGTCAGAGGCTCGTTGCACAAACCCTGCCGGACCGTCAGGGCGTGACTGTACGCCTGGGGCGAATAGAAGTCCACCATGTCACCCACCAGCTCATTGAGGTCCACCGTCGCCAGTTGCAGATCGGGACGACGAACGTACTTGAGAAAACCGTCTAAGATGTGTTCGAGCCGCTCCGTTTCTTTCTGCACGATGGCGATCTTGCGCGAGGCGCCGGCCAAGTTATGGCGGCACTGGTCCCACAGGACCCGGCTCGGCTCCGTGAGGTCCACGTCATCCAATGCTTCCTTGGCAAGCTGGAGGTTGATCTTGACCGTCGAGAGGGGATTCTTGATCTCATGGGCGAGCTCGCCGGTCAACCTGGTCAGCTCTTCATCGGGGGCGGCCACCGGCGGATGGTTCCGCGTTCTCCGGAGCTTCGTCCTGAACAGCACCGCGGCCACCCCGGCCCCGGTCACCAGCATCGCTACCAGTATTCCGCCCCAGAACTCGCGCACGCGTCATTTACTCCGTTGGCGCCCTGGCCCGCCCCAAAGATAGAGCCGAAACTCAAGAGCCCTACCCCACCATCGCGGGGCAGCACTCTTGAGTTTCGGCTTGGTTGTCTGAAAATCGATTGACGCCCGGTAAGAGGCCCACCGCCTACCGCCTGTCGTTGCGTCGGGGCCTTCGATCGTCTCTTCGGCCTTCTCTCCGGTCGCCTCTTCGGTCGTCTTTGCGCTCTTCTCCCTGGCCCTCTCTCGGCTCTTCCTTGATGCCCATCTCGGCCAGAGCGGCCTTGCGCGACAGCTTATAGCGGCCTTGCTCATCGATCAACAGCAGCTTGACGGGGATGACATCCCCCATCTTGCAGACGTCCTCGACCTGTTTGACATAGTTCTCGCTCAGCTCGCTGACGTGGCACAGTCCTTCCACACCGGGAATGATCTCGACGAAGACACCGAAGTCCTTGACGGAGACCACTTTGGCCTCCTTGTACAGCCGGCCAATCTCCGGCGGCTGGGTCATCGCCTCGATCATCTCTTTGGCCTTGAGATGGCCGTCGCCGTCCGTGCAACTGATGTAAATGGTGCCGTCCTCTTCGATCTCGATGGTCGTATCCGTCTGTTCCTGGAGGCTCTTGATCATCTTGCCCGCCGGCCCGATGATCTTCCCGATGTATTCGGGATCAATCTCCATGCTAATCAGTTTCGGGGCATACTTGCTCAACTCCGCCCGAGGCGTGCTGATGACCTTGTTCATGACCTCAAGGATCTTGAGCCGGGCCGTTCTCGCTCGCTCCAGCGCTTCCACCATGATCTGGTGCGGAAGCCCCATCGCCTTGATGTCGAGCTGGATGGCGGTAATGCCGGTCGTCGTGCCGGCGACCTTGAAGTCCATATCGCCGAAATGGTCTTCCTCGCCAAGGATATCGGTAATCAGCTTATAGCGCCCGTTGTCTCCGCTGATCAGGCCGACGGAAATCCCCGCTACGGCTCCATTGATGGGGACGCCCGCGTCCATCAGCGCCAGCGAGCCGCCGCAGACGGAGGCCATCGAGCTGGAGCCGTTCGATTCCGTGATGTCCGAGACGATGCGGATCGTGTAAGCGAAGTCCTCTTCCAGCGGCCGCACGTTTTCGAGCGCCCGCTCGGCCAGGGCGCCGTGACCGATCTCGCGCCGGCCGGGCCCACGCATCGGCTTGATCTCTCCCACCGCATACGGCGGGAAGTTGTAGTGGTAGCTGAAGCTCTGAGCGTATTCTTCCTGAAGGCCGTCGATGATCTGGGCATCCCGGATCGTGCCCAGCGTCACGCTGACCAACGCCTGCGTCTCACCCCGGGAAAACAGGGCCGAGCCGTGCGTTCTGGGAAGCAGGCCGATGTCGCAGGAGATCGGACGGACATCCGCCTCGCCGCGCCCGTCGGGCCTCTTGCCGTCGAGGATCATTTTGCGGACCACTTCCTCCTCGATCTTGTCCAGCACGCGGTTGAGCATATTCGCGTCCACGGCGGGCTTCGATTCGTCCGCCCCGGCGTATCGTGCGCGGACCTCATCAAACAACGCGTTGACGGCGTTGTTCCGCTCCTGCTTGCCGGAAATCGTCTTGAGTTTCACCACTTGGTCGCGGATCTCGGCCTTGACTTTCGCGTAGAGGCCGGCATCGAGCTCCACGATCGTCGCCTCTTTCTCGACCGGCGCCAGGGCCTGGAGCTCCTCGATCATCGAGACGATCTCCTGAATGACCTCGTGCGCCTTCTGAATCCCCGCGGCGATCACATCTTCCGGCAGCTCTTTGGCGCCGACCTCGATCATGTTGATGGCGTCCTTGGTGCCGCCGACCAGCATATTGAGATCGCTCGTCTGAAGCTGGGTATGCGTGGGGTTGACGACAAACTCCCCGTCGATCCGGCCGATCCGGCAGGCCCCCAGAGGCCCGAGGAACGGGATCTTACTGATGGCGAGCGCGGCGCTGGCGCCGATGATCGCCGGGACATCGGGGTCATTCTCGCAATCCGCGCTCATGACGGAGGCGGCGATTTGCACCTCGTTGTAGTAGCCGTCCGGAAACAGCGGCCGAATCGGCCGGTCGATATTCCGCGACGTCAGAATCTCTTTGGTCGAGGGTCTTCCCTCGCGTTTGATGAAGCCGCCGGGGAATTTGCCGGCCGCGCTTTGCTTCTCCCGGTAATCGACGCTCAGGGGGAAGAAGCCCACCTCACCCGTGTCCCGGGGGGCGGCCACCACGGCGGCGACCAGCACCACCGTGTCGCCGTACCATACCATCACCGCTCCGCTGGCCTGCTTGGCGATCCGGCCCGTCTCCAGGGTCAGCGTCCGACCGCCAATTTCTCTCGAAACCCTACGTACCTCTGTCATTTTACACGTTCCTTCATCGATTCAACCATAATCCTACTACCGCACGGACCTCATACCCAATGACAGATGGCGGAAGACGGATGACAGATGAAGGTCGAGGGACCCGCTCTCATCTGTCCTCCGTTTTCCGTCCTCTGCCCCTTTGCCGTTCGGACTACTTTCGCAGACCGAGACGCGTGATGATGGTCTGATACCGCTTGAGGTCTCCATCGCGTACGTATCGCAGCAACGCCGAGCGGTTGCTCACCATCTTGAGCAGACCGCGCCGGGAGGAATGATCCTTGGGATGCGCTCGGAAATGCTCGGTCAGATCGTTGATTCGCCTCGTCAGCAACGCAACCTGCACCTCCGGCGATCCGGTGTCTCCCTCATGTACTTTGAAATCCCCGACAATGCTCCCTTTGTCCTCTTTGGTCAACATACTTTCCACATGCCCTTTTCGTTTGGTCCTGCTGATGTTCTGTCAACAAACAAGTTTTGAATCCGGTAGTTTATACGACGGCTGACGACCTTGGCAAGCCTTTTTCCCCTGTCCGGGGTAAAAAAACCGCATCCTCCCCCCTCGGTGGCCTACGGGTCCCGACTCGCCGCTTTTTGCTCCAGGAAGGCTTGGAGGATTTCGGCGGCGGCCAGAGCGTCGAGCCGCTCCCGCTTCTTGCCCCTGGTCAGGCCCGTTTCTTCCAGCTTCTTCTCGGCTCCGAAGCTGCTGAGACGCTCGTCCTGGAAATGAACGGGGACGTGGATTTTCGATTCAAGCTGCTGCCCGAACGCCCGAGCCTTCCTGGCTTGGGGGCCCTCGGAGTCGTCCATGTTCAGGGGCAGTCCCAAGACAACGGCCTCGATATTTTCGGACGCAATGATCCGGCCGATTTCCTTGGCCAACTCCTTCTGGCCGTGGAGCACGTCATAAGGGGAGGCGATGGTCTCCCCGGCATCACAAACCGCCAAACCCGTCCTTTTCGCGCCGTAGTCGATGCCCAGATACCTCATCGCGGTGGCGGCCCCTCCTTTGGGTCACAGGTATTTCGTTCGCCCACGCTGTTCGATTCTCTCGAGCAGGGTCTTTAGCCTCTCGGTCTGACTGACATGGCAAACCAGCGTCGCATCCGGCGTATGGGCGATGACGATGTCTTGGATTCCTATGGCCGCGATAAGGTGCCCCTTCTCCTCGGTCACGATGATGTCGTTGCGGCAATCGAGCAGCTCACTCGTGCCGGCAACGACCACGTTGTTGTTCTCGTCGGATTTGATGACATCGGCCAGCGCCGCGAAGGAGCCCATGTCCAACCACTGGCAGTCAAGCTGGATAGCATGGACCTCGGCCGCTTTCTCCATTACGGCGTAGTCGATGCTGATCTTGGGCAGTTTCGGGAACCATTCCTGGAGCGTTTTCTCCTGTGCGGGTGTGTCCCAGGCATTCCCGATCCGGCGCAGCGGCTCGGTTGCCTCCGGCAGGAACTTCTGCAGGTTGGCCAGAATGGTCTTCGCCCGCCAGACGAACATGCCGGAATTCCAGGAGTACTCGCCGCTCTCGACGTATTGCTTGGCCGTCTCCTGGTTGGGCTTCTCTTTGAACGCCTCGACCGAGTAGACCGTGTTGCGGCATTTCGGGCACTCGCGAGGATCTGCGCACTTGATATATCCGAGCTGGGTACTGGGAAACGTCGGCTTGATCCCGAACGTGATCAGCGCCTCCGGATGGCCCGAAATGAACTTGAAGGCATCAGCCAACGCCTGTTGCAGGACTTCGGGCGGCTCGATAAGCTGGTCTGCCGTCAGCAGAGCCATGACGGCATCGGGGTCGTTTTTGGCCAAGACCGTGGCCGCCAAAGCGATGGCGCCGGCCGTATCGCGCACCACAGGCTCGGCGATCACGTTGTTGAACGGCAGATCGGGGAGGTTCTCGTGAACCACGTCAGCGTATTCGATGTTCGTCAGGGCGAGGATATTGCGGGCGTCGAAGACGGGGACCAGCCGCTCGAAACACCGGCCCAGGAGCGTTTGACCGTCCAGAAGCTTCAGTACCTGCTTGGGCCGCTTCCGGCGGCTGAGCGGCCAAAGCCGCTTGCCCGTCCCCCCTGCCATAATCACCGCGTAGTTCATTTCCCTGGCCCCTTCCTAACCGGACTTCTGCAAAATGGACATTGGGCCTACTTTGGGAAGGAAAAATCTGCTTCACGATTTTTCCTTCCCAAACAGGAACCGATGAACAGAGTACACGGTAGGCCCCTTCTTCAAGGAAATCGTGAAATAGATTTCCTTGAAGAATATAGGCCCAATGTCCATTTTGCAGAAGTCCAGTTTCTAATCGTAGAACTCCACTAAACCAATCGTATCTCCACGGTCGCCTTGTGATCCTTATCGAGGGGGAACCCGCCGGTGAGGCTCCGGCCGCCCAGCTTGGCCTCGACTTCATATTGCCCGAAAAAGCCCTGGAAGTCCACATTCCCGTGCAAATCGGTCGTCGCATCCACTTTCGTCCACCATTTGCCTTTGACCAGACTGTGAAGCTGCTCGTAGGTGGGCTTGGGGCTCATATCGTTCCGGACAAGGCCGGCCGGTGCCTGCTGCCAGGCACCCTGATCCGTGAAATCCCACCATGTGACGGCCTCGACCGCCGGATGGGAGAACAGCACCGTGTAGAACTCGGCTACCTGCTTGGCCTGGTCTCGCTCGCCCTCAGGCGTCGTGGCCCAGGTCGAATCCTTCTTGGGACCCGATACGACCGTCGTCTCCGTGAAGTGCAGGGGCTTGCCAAACTTGGCGAACCGCTCGCACACATCCCAGGCGCGGGCCGCCCCCCAGGTTCCGCCGTGCATGTGCGATTGAATGCCAATGACATCGTACATGGGCTTGCCGGCCTCATCCACAAGCTGCGAGATCACCTTCTCGGCAAAGGCAGAGTCTGTGCGATAATCGTTGATCACGAGCACCGCCTGTGGATTCGCCTGGCGGGCGGTCTTGAAGGCCGTCCGGACGTACTCGCCAACACCCATTTTGGCGATGGCTTCCGTCAGCTTCGGCGCACGCTGCTTTACCTCCTCGCGGTCATAGTGGGTCGCCTCGTTGACGACGTCCCAGATATCGATCTTGCCCTTGAACTGCTGGGCACAGCGTCCGATCCGCTCGAACTGGAGCCGCATCGTCTCTTCGGTCGTACTCTCGGCCAGCCACCGAGGCTCGGCCCAGTTCCACGCCAACGGATGCCCTTTCATGGCAATCCCGTGGGCGTTGCACCCACGAACGATCTCCTCGGTGCGTTCATCATCGGGATGGCCCTTCTGCCGCTCATACTGCCACCAGTAAAAAGGCAGCGTGGCATAGTTTAGAAGCTCGGCAAACTGCTTCTCGTAGGCGGCATTGTCCGCGGCCGTCCGGCAGCGGCCCAGTTTGAAGATGTTGCACCCGAAGAGGAACTTGTGCTTCGTCTGGCTGATCCTCAGGCCCACGCCGGCCGGCAACGGCTTGCCGTCCGGGCCGGTGAACCGCAAGGCGGCCGTTCCCATCCGGCACTTGCGAATCCGTTCCTCCGTCTGGCTCATGACAGCCTCATCGGTCTGTGCCGGTTTTTGCCTGCCGGAGACGGGGCCGCCTACGGCTAAAGCCGCCACCACCCCACCGGTCGCTTTCAAAAAGCCTCGTCTATCCATGGCCATGCACCTAACCACTCACACAATCAGACCTTGGCCGCCTCGTCCACCATCTTGATGCCCGTGTACCGGCAGAATTGGCCGAGTTCTTTAGCCACATTGCCGTAGACCGTCTGGCGATGCAGGCCGTTCGACCAGTTCTTCCAGAGCGTCGTCACGTCGCCGTCCACGCGGACGTTGATCTTGGTCCGGCAGCCTCGATCCACTTCGACGCCCACCGGCGTATCGATGATCTCGCCCGTGAAGTACAGCACCAGCTCCGACCCGATCAGGATCGCCTGGGTCACTTTCTGACCCTTGCGCATCTGGCTCTGGGAGGTGACGCCCTCTTGTCTCTCGTGGACCGTGCGGAGCTTGTAGGACGACATCGGGCCGGTCGGGCCATCCATCTTCCGGGCGCCCATGCAATGGGCCAGGATGATGCTGTTGGTGGACTCATCGACCGTCGGATCGCTGACAAAGCCGGGTTTGCCGGTCAGACCCTGCAAAATGATGTGCGTCATCGAGCTGCGCAGGTCCGACTCGCAGATCCCGCCCAAGCCCATGTCGTTGAGCCGGCAAAAGCCCACGCAGGGATAGGCCGGCAGCTTGATCGTCTTATCCCACATCGAGCCATAGCAATCGACGGTCAGCACCGTGGCGTTCTCGTCGGCCATCATGTTCTCGAAGGCCAACGCGAGCTTGCAGGATTTGTATATGTTCTCACGGGAAGGCTCGATCACGGCCTCGGCCCCTTTGATCCACCGCTCAGTCTCGGCCTTGGCGTCCTCATCGGAGATGGCGTTGTACGCTTTGACCACGGTGTCCAGGTCGATCTGCTTCATTTCCGTGCCGAACTTTGCCTTCATCTGGTCGGCGTAGTCCTTGAACGATCGCGTCGTCACGTTGAGGATTTTCGCTTCCCGGAGGTGGTGAATCGCCCGGAACGGCCGGATAGCAGCGGCGAGCTGGGAATAGTCGCTCGTGAGGAAACACTCCATCTTGGCGCCGGCCGGCTGCTTCTGGAGGCCGCCAAAGGAACTCCACTCATGGCCCGAGTACGGGATGGCAAAAACGGCGGTCGGCTTGCCGGCACTGAGGATCTCCGCGAGGATACCGCTGATGCCCATGCTCACGTGGATCGCCAGGATGCCGTCAACCTCCTTGAGCTTGTCCTTGATCTGTTTGACCTCGGCGGGCGAGGTGACGACCGCATCCACGGCAAAATCAACATCAGCCAGCTCGGCGTCCAGCTTGGCAAACTGCTTGCCATAGGAGGCAATCTCCTCGTCGAAGTTCAGCAGCGGCGTCGGCCAGTGGGCCCCCTTGACGCCCATATAGAGCCGGGCGACCTTGACCTTGCTCCTGCGGCAACCCGGGCTGACCAGTCTCGTGCCCGCCGCCTGTGCACCGGTAGCAAATAGACCCACGCCCGCGAAGCAGACGGCAGTACCAGCGGTCAACTCAAGGAATTCTCTGCGATTGATCTGTCCTGACATGATTTTCTCCCCTTCAATAATGGACAGTAGCCACAATACCCTACTCTTTGGTAAGCTCGGCGTATTGTAGCAGCAGGGATTTGGTCTGTCCACTGTTGAAGGAGATCGTGATCACGCTGTTGGCCCCGAGATCGACGAACTTTTTGACGCGGCCGAGGCCGAAGCTCTTGTGCCGGACCAGTTCGCCCGGGCAGTACGGGGCCGGAAGGCTGGCCGCCGCCGGCGCTGGCTGGGATCGGGGAGCCGGGAGCAGCCGGTATTGGAGCGAGTCTGTGTCCGGCTCAGGCACTTCGTGGACGAAGCCGGACCCGACCTCGTACAGGAATTGAGAGGGGATCGTCCGGAGCAGTTGGCCCCGCAACATCCGGTACCGGGCGTAGCTGACGTACAGATTGGTCTTGGCCCGCGTGACGCCGACGAAGAACAAGCGCCGCTCTTCCTCCAGCTCGTCCTGGTTGTTGTTGGCCCGCTCGTGTGGGAGCAGGCCGGTTTCGAGGCCGATGATGAACACGTGCTCGAACTCCAGCCCCTTGGCCGCGTGGAGGGTCATCAGGGCGACTTGCCCGCTGGCCTCGTTGTACACGTCGGCGTCGCTGAACAGGGCGATCTGCTGGAGATAGTCCACGAGAGAAGGGTTGTCCATCTGCTTGTCGCAAGCGGCCGCCGTGCTGATCAGCTCCTCGACGTTCTCCACGGCAGTCTGGCCCTCCGGTCCGACGCCCTTGAGCGATACCGACAAGCCGGTCTCGGCAAAGACCTTCTCCATCAAGGGAGCGACCTTGCCCTCAATCTGCTGGGCGAAGCCGTCGATCATCTTGACAAAGTCGGCCAGCTTCTCCTTCACTGCGGCGCTCAGGCCGGGGACCTCGTTCGCCCCCCGGACGGCCTCGAACATCGTGATGCCGCTGCGGGAGGCGCAGTCGCTGATCTTGTCGGTCGTGACCTTGCCGATGCCGCGTGTCGGCGTATTGATGATCCGCTGCAGCGCCACCTCGTCCGCCGGATTGACCAAGACCTTCAAGTAGGCCAGGACGTCCCGAATCTCTTTTCGATTGTAGAACTCGACGCCGCGCACGACCTGGTAGGCGACGCGGCGGCGAATGAACGCTTCTTCCAAGGCCCGGCTCATGGCGTTGATCCGGTAGAACACGGCGATCTCCCGGCCGGAGACGCCCTGGGCGAGAAGCTCCTGAATCCGCCGCGCGACGGCATCGGCTTCCTGGGCCTCATCCTCGTAACAATCGACGCAGAACTCGCCCTCGTGGCTCCGGACGGGCACGAGGCTCTTTGGCTTGCGGTGCCGGTTGCAGGCGATGAGCCTGTCGGCAGCCCGCAGAATCTCGGCCGTGCTGCGAAAGTTCTCTTCAAGCGTGACGATCGTGGCGCCGGGCCAATCCTTTTCGAAGGCCATGATATTGCGCACATCGGCGCCCCGCCACCGGTAGATCGACTGATCGGGATCGCCCACCACGCAAATGTTGTTGTGCTGCGAGACGAGGGCCTTGGCCAGCCGGTACTGGGCGTGGTTCGTATCCTGGTACTCGTCGATCAGCAGGTACTGGAAGCGGTCCGACAGCTCGCGGCGGACGGTCGCGTCGTTCTCCAGCAGCAGCGCCGCCTTCATCAGGAGGTCGTCGAAATCCAGCCCGTTGCGCTCCGTCAGGATTCTCTGGTAACGGGCATACACTTTCGCAAGCGTTCGTGAGAAGAAATCTTCCGCCTGCAGCTTGAACGCCTCGGCGTCCAGGAGCTTGTTCTTCAGGGCCGAGATAGCGGCCAGCATCCGGCCCGGCGGCAGACTGGTGGTATCGACGTCGCAGTCGTGGAGCGCCTCCTTGACGCAGCGCGTCTGGTCGGAATCATCGTAGATGCTGAAATTGCGGCCCACGCCCGCGGCCTCGGCGTACCGGCGGAGGATCTGCACGCACAGCGAATGGAACGTGCTGATGTGGGCGCCGCCGGAAGCACCGAGCATCGCCGCCCGCTGCCGCATCTCCTCGGCGGCCTTGTTGGTGAACGTAATGGCGCCGATGTTGTACGGCTTGACGCCGGAGGCGATCAGGGCGGCAATGCGGTACGTGATGACGCGCGTCTTGCCGCTGCCCGGGCCGGCGAGAACCAGCAAGGGACCCTCCCGATGGCAAACGGCTTGTCGTTGCGACGGCGTCAGTTCCTGTATTTTAGGATCCAGGCTCAAAATCGTAAGTCCAGGAAAAGTTTGAAGCGGGAAGTCGGAGAAATGTCATGGCGAGCGGAGCGAAGCAATCTCCCCTCACTCGGTTGGAGATTGCTTCGTCGCTGCGCTCCTCGCAATGACATACTTTGCACTTCAGACTTCCAACTGATTTCATTGTTTCTGTGCCTTCTGCAATTGCTCGACCTGCTTTCGCACTTCCTCTCCGGCCTGTTGCAACTCCTTGAACAGGTCGGGCTTCTCCTCCTTGATGCGGCGCAGCAGGTTCTCCCGGATGTAGGGCGGATAGGCGTCGTTCGTGAGGAATTGGTTGAGGGCAATCCATTTGAGTAGCCGCATGGGCGGCAGGTCGATTCTCTCGTTGTCGCCGTACTTGGCTTTGTAATAATCCCAAACCTGCTGGGACAACTGCTCGTTGGTCGAGGCGGCGTTGTCGTCGCCGACGGCGTACAGGCCATAGGCGTTGATCAGCAGCGACGCAATCTGCTCGCCGGCGTCGGTAATGCCCAGACCGTCCAACTCCTCCACGATGCGGTTCTTGGCAAATTGTTCGAGCGAGACCTTGAATTCTTCAAACGTTGGGTGCTGCTTGCGCAGTTCGTTGAGGATCTTCTGGGCTTCGGTCCTCAGCCCCGCCTGGTAGAAGAGCAGCACCGCGTTCTTGAGCATATTGCGATGGCCGTTCTCATACGCCTCTGCGCGGCCGCGGTCCTCCCCGTATTTCGCAAAGACCGCCCGGTACGCCTTCTCGTAGGAGTCGAAGAAACGCGGCTCGGGGCCGAGGTAAATGTCCTTGCGTAGGACGCGCTGGGCCTGCTGGCTCAGGTTCTGGGCCTGCTGCCCTCGGTCCTCCCAGCCCTGGAGGATCACGATCTTGCCGTAGCGAAAGAGATTCTGGAGGCTGTGGAGCACCATGCGGTCGGTGTTGACCTCTTCTCCGCCGATCTCGCGATCTTTATTCTCCTTGGCGATTTCCAGCCCCTTGACGGCCCAGTAAATGGCATGGCTGTCTGGGTGCCGCCAGTCCATTGGAAAATGCTGGTTGGGGTCCTGGAAGTTGATCGGGCCGTACCTCTGGCTGATCCTCTGCATCAGGACCGGCTCAAGCTTCCAGACGTGGCGAAGCTGGTAAGCCTTGGCGAAGAGATCGAACCGCTGGAGGGCGTCGGTCCCCCGATAGGCATTGAGAACTTCAAGCGCCGCCGGCTTGAACTTCGAGACCGGCCGGGCCTCGTCTGCCGGCGCCGGCGTCTTGTCAGCGGACGACCGGGCGCTGTCCTCCTGGCGCAAGGCCAGGTAGTTCCTTACGAAGTCCTCCTCGGACGTGAAACTCGCATCGGCCGCTCGCAGCGCCCGGATGAACCCCGCCACATTGGGATCGCGGGCGATCTGGGACCATTCGCCGGCGGCTCGGATCAGTGCCTCGAGGTACTGGTTGTCGTCGCCGCGCAGGGCGTTGTCCTGGGATTCGAGCAGCGGCCCGATCTCCTCGGCGAACTGGAGCTTGTAATACTCCTGGGCGTCGTCGGATACCCCGCCGAGCTTGTGCTGCAAGATGCGGGCCAGCTCCCGATAGAGTGGGATCGACTTGGGGTTCAGGGGAATGCCTTCGTCGCGCAGCAGCTCGTAACCGTTCTTGACCCAGCGCCACCGTTGCTCCGGCTGCGTGGCCGGGATGGCCACCGAGATGTTGTAGGCCATGTTCCAGGCCTGAAACTCCCAGACGGCGGCGAACCGCGGCTGGAGCTTCGTGATCCATTCCGCAAGCTGCCGGGCGTCGAAGAACTGGCCTTCCTCCTTGAGCTTGTCCGCCCGCATCCAGAGGATGTCCACTACCAAGCCGCGAAACGCCCCCATCGCGACGGTGGCGAAAGCCAGCGAGGGAGGGGCATTCTCCAGCGGCGGGTTGATGACGATCTTCATCGCCTGCCGTTGGGCGTTGATGTAGTCGAGCTGTGCCCCGGCGGCGTACAGCAGCCCCGCCATCAGGGCCAGACAGACGAACACAATGACATAATCACGCGTGCGCATCGTCGATTACACTACACCACTACTTTCGCCAACTCACGGAAGCTGAAGATGACGAGGGCCAGCGCGAGCAGCAGCACGGCCTTGAGGCACACCATCATCAGCGCCACTTCGCCCAGGAGCCCCCACGACAGCAGCCGTGCCGGGACCAGGAACTTCGTCGGATTGTACTTGTCGAACTGAGGCAGGAGTTGGATGACCGCTTGCACGGTATACGTATAGATCGTGCTGACGTTCTGGCTCATGTAGCCGAACGATTCCACGATGAAACCGCTGATCGTGCCCGTGAGAAAGATCACTAAGCAGAACAGGATGGCCACGGGAAACGACAGGAAACTGGCCGCCAGAGCGCCGAGGCAAGCCAGGAACATGAGCCGGCACAGGATCAACAGGGCCGCCCGGACGAAATTGGCCGTGAACGTATCCGCCTTGTACAACACCTCCAGCCCGTCTTCGACCGGGAACAGAACGACCGTTTCGTTCCCGGGCGGATTGAAGAAGCCTACGGCCAAGTAACCGTCTTGGGCCACGACGGAAGCCGGCGCCTCCACTTCGTGAAACTTCCGGACGACATCCTTGCGGGTCTCGCGCCAGATGCGCGTTGGGATCTGCGCCCCGGCGTCCTGCTGCGGCTGGCGCAGATCGCCGATGCGCCATTCTCCGTACACCTGCTCGTCCGGCGCGGTCACCGACACGTCGTACTTGAAGCGGATGAACAGGCTCTGGTTCGGGTCCCTCGGCCGGACGTTATGGAATTCCCAGACCAGCATCTGTCCGACCGCCGCCGCCCGCTTCTCCAGGCGTATGCGGTTGGTCAATTGCTTGAGGATCTCCTCCCGGGTCATGTTCCTATAGAAGGCGTCCAACTGATCCTTCGTCTTGTTGTAGAGCGCCACAACTTCCTTTTGGACGTCGAGCACGGGCGGGACGAGGCTGGCCCGGGCCGTGTAGAATTCATTCGTGGCGTCCTGCCGCTCCTCGTCGCTGGCGTTGAGGAACCTCGGGATCAAGGACGTTACGCCGTAGACAATCCCCGCAAAGAGCGCGAGCAGCACCAGATCGAGCACGAGCACGCCCAGGACCTTGCCCAGGATGATCTGGTAGCGGCGGATCGGCTTCGTCACGACCGTGTAGATCTGCCGGTGCTCGATGTCGCTGGTGATGGCGTAGATCGAGACGATGATCGTCAGCAGGCTCAGCAGCAGGCTCGTCAGGGACAGGCCGTAGCTGACGAACGTCTGCAGCCGGCCTTTGAGCGTGCCGTCCCCGGTGGCGGTGAACCCCATCAGCGGCAGGAGCACCAGCAGCAGGAGGATGAAGACGGCCGCCACCTTCATCCGCAAGGCCTGCCGGATCGTATTCGTCGAAACCGCCCAGATCCTACGCATGGCCGGATTCTCCGTCCTTCGATTGCGGATGGCGGATGGTGGATTGCGGATTCGAAGCGTCGTTCTTCGTCAGCTTGTCCAGCACGCTCTTTTGCGTTTCCCGTTGCGGCGCCTCGGTCGGCGTCTCAATCGCCTGCGTTGGCGAGACACGCCCGGTTGGCGGACGGACGCTCGTTTGCGTGAGCTTCGTGAGCAGGTCCTTGTTCGGCTCCGGCGTGACGGTCGCGCGCGGCCGGACGGCCTCGGTCTTGGCCGGCGCGGCCTGGGTTTTCTCGGAGACGGAGGTCGAGACCAGCTTTTCGAGGACGGTCTCCTGGCGTCCGCCGGCCGTGAGAAAGTCGCCGATCTGGGTAGTGCTGACTGCCCCGCTCGTGGGCCGGGCTTGCTGCTGCGCCTCGACGACCGTCTTGATGAAGAACGTCTCCAATCGCTCCATCGGGGCCGTGACTTCGCACTCAGCGTGCTCGTCGCTCAGGATTTGCCGGATGCGACTGACAGCCGCGTCGCTGATGACATCGGTGAGGATCTGCGTCTTGTTGGTCTGCTGGAGAAGGTCTCGGACGCATCCCTGCGCCTGGATCTTGCCGCCATAGAGAATGGCGATTCGATGGCACACGTCCTCCACGTCGGCCAGCAGGTGGCTGCAAAGCAGGACGGTCTTGCCCCGCTCGGCGAGTCTCGCGATCAGGTCCTTGATTTGCCGCGTCCCGATCGGGTCCAGGCCGGTCGTCGGCTCATCGAGGATCAGCAGGTCCGGATCGTTGATCAGGGCCTGGGCCAAACCGATCCGGCGGGCCATGCCCTTGGAATAGGTGCCGACCGGCCGGCTCGCCACCGCCGTGAGGCCAACCATCTCCAGCAGGGCCTCGATGCGAACCTCCCGCGTTTTGGAATCCAGCCCGAACAGCCGGCCGTAGAAGTCCAACGTCTCGCGGGCATTGAGGAACCGGTACAAATACGACTCCTCCGGCAGAAAGCCGATCCGCTTGCTGATCTTCGGGTGGGTCCCATCGCCGCCGAGGACCAGCGCGTGGCCCTTCGTCGGGTGCAGGAGGCCCAGAAGCATCTTGATCGTCGACGTCTTGCCCGAGCCGTTGGGCCCCAGCAGGCCGAAGACCTCGTTCGGGAGGATCTGCAGGTTCAGGTCGTCTACCGCATAGACCCTCGCCCGGCCCCACCAGTCGGAGAAGATCTTGGTCAGTCCGATTGTCTCGATGGCGTAATCCATAGGATCCGTATCTCACGCGGTTTGCGGCTCGTGGCCGCGTTGGTCTTCCAGAACGCGGTCTTCGCGTTTGGCGGACCCATCCCAAGCGCGAACCGTCGCGACGGGGGGCCCGTCCAGCTCCTCGCCCTGGCGGAACAGCCGGGCACTGTTGAAGACCACCACCAAGGAGCTGGCAAAGTGCAGGAACGCGGCCACAGAGGGCGGCACAAATTTCGACAAAGAAATGCCCAGCACAATGAACAGGACTCCGAAGGCCAGGTTCTGATTGATGACCCGCCGGGTCTTGCGGGAGACCTCGACGAGGAACGGGATACGTCCCAGGTCGTCATTCATCAGGGCGATGGAGGCCGAGTTGATGGCCACGTCGCTGCCGGCCGCTCCCATCGCGATGCCGAGATCGCCCGCCGCCAGGGCCGGGGCATCATTGATCCCGTCGCCGACCACCACGACCGTGTGCCCATCTCTCTTGATCTGCTCCACCACGGCCAGCTTATCCTGCGGCAGGCACTGGGCCTTGTAGTCGGTGCAACCTAATTCACCGGCGACCCGGTTGGCGACCTCGCTGCGGTCGCCCGTGAGCATCGTGACGCGCTTGATGCCCATGTCCATCAGACTCTTGATGGCCTTCTGCGCCTCGGGCCGGGTCTTATCCTGCAAGCCGATCCAGCCGAGGCACCGGGAGCCCTTGGCCACGTAGAGCGTGCTGAAGCCCTGCTCCTCGTGCAGTCTCGGGTCCGGTACGCTATGGACGTCGATGCCGTTCTCCGCTAGAAACGTATCGCGGCCCACCATGACCCGGGCCGAGTTGATCGTGGCGGTGACGCCTTTGCCGGGCGTCTCGCGGAAGCCCTCCGACGCCGCCAGCGACAAGCCGGCCTCTTTGGCCACTTCCTGCAGCGCCCGGGCGGCCGGGTGCTTGCTCATCTTCTCCGCGGCCGCCGCCTCCGCCAGGAGCGTCCCCGGCTCCACGCCTTCGGCGGGCGTCAGCTTGGTCACGTAGAGCCGACCGGTCGTGACGGTCCCCGTCTTGTCGAACACCAGGGCCGTCATCTTGCCGGCGACTTCGAGGTCGGCCACGTTCTTGACCAGGATGCCCAGCCGGGCGGCGGCGGAAATCGCGGCCACCATGGCCGTCGGCGTCGCCAGGATGATCGCACACGGACAGGAAATCACGAGGATCGTGATTGCCTGGTCGATGTTCCGCGTAAAGAACAGGACAATCGCCGCGATCATCAGGACCGTCGGCACGTACCACATGATGTAGCGGTCGATGATCCGCATGAGCGGGATCTTCGTGTGTTCCGCCTGAACAATCAGCGACTGGACCTTGCCCAGCGTGGTGTCGCCGCCCGCCTTGGTCACGCGGATGTCCAGGACGCCGGTCAGGTTGCTCGTGCCGGCGAAGACCTGCATCCCCGGCACCTTATCGACGGGCAGCGACTCGCCCGTGATAGTCGCTTCGTTCACGGAGCTCAGGCCGTTCTCCACTTCGCCGTCGGCGGGGATATTGTCGCCTGGACGGACCCGGATGCGGTCGCCGGCCCGCATCTCGCTGACTTTGACCTCCCGCTCCGTGCCGTCCTCTTCGAGCAGGTTCGCTTTCGTCGGGGTCAGCCGGATGAGGGACTCGATGGACGCGCGGGCTCCGAGTGCCGTCCGCGTCTCGACGAGCTCGCTGAGCAGCATGAAAAAGCCGATCAGCCCGGCGGCGATGTACTCCCCCGTGGCGAACGCCGCGACGATGCCGAGCGCCGCCAGCTCATCCATGTGCGATTCGCCCCGGATCAGGCTGCGAACCGCGTGGATAATGATCGGCGCCCCCAGCAGGATGGCCCCCAGCATGGCAAAGAGGTCCGTATTGAAACTGTCGGCGCCGTAGATGAATCGCCCGATGCCGCTGTTGATCAGGAGCACCCCCCCCGCCAGCGTGCCGATCAAGGCGATGCTGACGCGGAGCTGCTGGTCCCGGGTCTGCTCGGTGCCGAATTGCTCTTGGAAATGTAAATGCTGGTGAGCCATAACCTCATTCTCTCATCGGGTCTCTGGGCCGGCGATCATCGTGGTGCCGCACTCGGCGGATTCTGTTTCGGCTTCAACAAGGCATCGCGATTGATCAGGACCCGGATTTCGCGGTCCTGGCTGTTGCTGGATTTGTCGAGGATGAACATTTCGTCCACGTTCTTGAAGGCTTCCTGCAACGCGTCCAGATAGAGCTGGCGCGCCACCAGCTCCGGTCTTTTGCGGTACTCCGGCAGGATGCTCTGAAGATAGTCGGCGTTGGCTCGGGCCTTCTGGACCACGCTCGTCTGGTAGGTCTGGGCCTGGGCGACGGTGTCCTGCACGCCGCCGGTCGTTTGCAACCACAAGGCCGCTTGCTGCGCCTCGCCGGCGTTCTTGTCCTGCACCGCCCGGTACAGGGACTCCGCCGCCTGGCCGGCCACCTTGTTGAGGGTCGTCTCCGCGTAGGTGCGAGCCTGCGTGATCGCCTGTCCGCTGGTCTGGCTGGCGCGGATGAACGCCACGAACGCCTCATCGACCTGCTTGGGCCACTTGACGCTCACCAACTGCACCTGGACCACGCGGATACCGCTGTCGATCGCATCCAGTTTCTGCTGCACGTACTGCTGCACGCGTCTCGGGATCGTGTCGATGCTCTGCAGGGCCTCATCGATCGTGTAATGCACCATCGCCTTGACGACGGCGTCCTCGACGAGGCTGCGCAGCAGCGGCGTGATGCTCCGGTTCATCACGTCGAAGTAAATGTCGCCCGGCAGGGCCTCCTGGACGTAGATATTCCGGAAGAACTGTTCGATGCC
The DNA here is from genome assembly GCA_026386805.1 of Phycisphaerae bacterium. Taxonomy (GTDB): domain Bacteria; phylum Planctomycetota; class Phycisphaerae; order Sedimentisphaerales; family Anaerobacaceae; genus PLanc-01. The sequence continues at coordinate 33,481 of JAPLMX010000267.1, forward strand.
GGTGATCTGGTAATTGACCTGCCATTTCGTGTGCACGATGTTGTAGTCGCTTCCATCGCCCGGCCGCATCTGCGGCCCTCCGGCCGCGGCGAGCGTCTGCACCACGGCCGCGGTCGGCGCAGCGCTCCTCTGGCTGCCGGTCAGGCAATAGCCTTCCTGCACCGGATCGAGCTGCTCGGGCACGGAGTTCCTCGGTTTGACGCCTGGGCCCAGGATGTCGTCACGGGTCTCCTTGTACCAGAAGGTGTTGATTGCGAGGTTGATGTTCTTCTCGACCGGGATTTTCACCAGCTCGTCAATCGGGTAGGGAAACACCCAATGAGCGCCCGGCCCAAGGATCGCCTCCTGCCCCACGCCCCGGATCTGGCCGAATCGAAGGACCAGCGCCTTCTCATCCGAGCCCACGGTCTTGAAACCGGAGGCCAGGAAGGCCACGACCAGGATCATCATGATGACCTTGAGAATCGCAAAACTGATCCGAAGGGCGTCGGACAGGGACCTGCCGGCCGCATCGAGGTCCTCGCTCTTCGACGGAGGCTGTGGCGGCTCGTCTCGTGTCGAGGGCGTCCCGCCCTCAAATCGCGGGCTGGAAGCCCGCGACACGTGCGCCTCCGCAGAATCGTGCTCATGGTCGTGCTCGTGTTTGTGTTCGTCCACCATAGCTTTGCCTGCCATGCACCTGTCTTGACTTATGGCTTTGCCGCCGGCTTGCTCGGCTCCAGCGACGGCATCCCCGTCAGGAGCCGGAAGGGGGCAGCCGTCGCCGGGATGACAATCGTCGCGTGCTCTTTCGTCGTTGCAACCAGCGTTTCCAGGTCCCGCAGGAACATGGCCAATTGCGGATCTTCATCGAGCATCTTGTAGTATTTGGCCGCCTCCGCGTCGCCCGTGCCGCGAATTCCCTTGGCCCGCGCCTCGGCCGCCGCCAGGAGCACCTCCTGCTTCTTGTTGGCCTCGCTCTGGATCTTGGCGGCCTCTGCCGCGCCCTCGGAGATGGTTGCCTCCGTGCGGCGCTGCCGTTCCGCCTTCATCCGCTCGAACACCTGCTTCGTAACGTCCGCACTGATCTTCAGTTGCTTGATCCCGAGCGTCTTGATCTCGATCCCGTAGTCTTTCAGGACCGGCTCCTTGAGGTCGGTCAGCATCTCCATCTGGATCTGGTCGAACTTGATCTTGTCCGGATCGCTATTGACGAACTCGCCGAACGCGTGCTGTCCGATCACCCGGTTCTGGGTGTCGTTGATCTGATTGCGGAGCTTGCTCTCGGCGTTCTCCACCGTCTTGACCGCGTTGAGGAACTTCAGCGGCTCCGCCACGCGCCAGACCACGTAGGTGTTGACGATGATGGGGACCGTGCCGCTGGTGGTCGTTTCGCCCAGCTCCGCCTCCAGGACTCGCATCCGGGAATCGAACTTGTGCACCTGCTCGACGGGTGTCGGCCATTTGGGGTACAGGCCCGGCTTCGTGACCTCCCGAACGGGCTTGCCGAACCGCGTCACAAACGCCGATTCGGTCTCGCGAACCTGGAAGGTGACAAGATAGACGACCATCACCAGAAAGATGGCCGCAATCAGGATCGGAATCGCTATGCTCTTCATGGTTGCTTGCTCTCCATTTCGCCGCACTCCTACTTCACGCTGCCAATGTCCAAGAGGTTGGTCGGGAGCTTGTCCTGCAGATCCAGCACGATGACCTCCCGGTCGTTCGGATCGCCGGCCACCACGTATTTACGGACGTTCTTGAGCCCCTTCTCGAGCGCCGTCGATCTCTGTTCGTTCTTGTAGATGTCCGGCGCGGCCCGATAGGCCTGGATTTGTCCGGCGAACCGCTTCCCCGTCGCCTTGGCCAGCGTCGCCTTGGCAAACGCGTAGCTCTGGGCCTCGCTGAGAATCCGGAAGATCAAGCCCCGGGCCTCGTCACACGCCGCGTCGAACTGCGCGCTGAGACGGTTGACCTCCTCGTCGTGTCCCTCCTGCGTGAGGGCTTGCTGGTACTGGGCGGCCAACTCCGCCAGCTTGTCGGCTCGGGCCACGGAGCCCACCAGCGTGCTGAGGCTCTGGTTCCTCTGGGCCTCGGCCTGAAGCACGAGGGCTTGTCTCTTCTGCACGGCCCCGATGACCGCCTGGTAGTATGCCGCGACCTCCGGGGGCGGATGGACGCCCTGCACGCCGACGAAGACCAGCTCGATCCCCAGATTCTGCTCGTCGGCGGCCCGCTGAATCCTCTCCGTGAGGACTTCCTTGGCCCTGGTCCTGCCGGCGCCGAGCAGACTGGCCTGGGCCTGTCCTTGCCCCGCGGGCGAATCCTCGACCTCGACTCTGGCGCTGGCCGCAAACCGGGCCAATTCCCGGTAGCAGATATCCTCCAGGAGCTGGCCCGGATCACTGTGATTGTAGATGTAGGCGTACAAGTCTTTGATCCGGTACTGGACCGGGATATTGGCCTTGACGAGGCCCACCGGTACGGCACGATCGGCCAGTTCCTGCCCGATTTGATCGGCGGTGTACTCGGTCGCCACCAGAAGGTCGTGTTCCGCCGCGTAGTGGGTCTGGCCCCAGAGAAGCTGGGTCTCGGGGAGGACCGCCCCGGTCTTCGGATCGGTCTTGGGCACGTAGCCGATGTGGAGCTCCATGATCTCCTGCGTCGGGTGCCGGTAGGCGATGTCGATGGGCCAGGGCAGCTTGACGTGGAAACCGGGGCCGATATGCCGGACCTGTCCGTCATCGCCCAGCGGACTGCCGAAACGCTCGACGACCGCCTCCTCCGCAGGCGAGATGACCACGATGCAACTGGCCAGATAGAGCGTCCCGGCCGAAAAGAGGATCAGGGGCACGATGGCCTTTTCGAGCAGCTTGTAGAACCAGGTCTGAGAGACCTTGAAGCCAAACTGGTAATCGATCGCGGTGGCGACGCTTCGGAAGATCCCGCCGGGCTCGTTGATGATGCCGAGAAGCCGGCTATCGAACGCCGCGCGGCTGTATTGACCTTTCAGCCGCGGGCGATAGACGTCGAGGACCAGGTTCAGCGCCGTCTCGACACCCAGGACCACCAGAAGGAGGGGGACAACATAGCTGACAACGGCCAGCAACGGGGAGATCTGGAAGTGCACCAGCGCCAGGCCGATGGCCATCGCGAAGGAGAGAATCGCTGCGCCGAGGAAGAAACTGCCTCCCGCTCGCAACGGTTTCCACCGCATCTCGGCCGACATGCCCGTCGCATAGCGCGACATCAGGAAGCTGACGAAGGCAATCGCCGTTGCAACGATGACGCAGACCAGCGGCTGCTGCGTACGGGCTTCTCCTGCGGCCCCCAGCCCCTTGAGCAGGTAGAGGCCGACGCCGATCTCATAGGCCGCGATCGCGGCGGCAAAGACCGGGATGAACCACTTCTCCAGGACCTCCAGTCGCCGCTGGGCGGCCGCGAACAGCAGCCCCTGCTCGCCTTTCTGGAAAATGGTGGCGGAACTCCTCTCCCGGGCCAACTGGCTCATGTCGAGCTTTTCCTGTTCGGCGAGACTGCGCTGGTGGAATTGCACGGCCAGAACCAGCCAGATCAGGGCCGCCGCCAGGATCTGCCAGGCGACGGCGGATACGGCGAAGAACCCGCTCCAGCGGCCGAGGAAAAACGTGACTGCGAAGAACACCAGGCTCAGAACCAGGGAGGCCCAGGCGACCTGTTCGGGACGTTTGGACGACACGGTCATTGGCGATCAAGCTCCCAATAACGAAGTTTCACGTGGGAAGTTTGAAGTGTGAAGCTTCGAGTGGCAAGAGACAGACGTCGAGGTCTCCGACTTGAAACTTGGCACTTCCGACTTCAAACCTGCTTCTGAAACCGTTGCGAACTCAAAACCTGCTCACTTAGTATTATGTCGGTACCGACTCGGCCCTTTACAGACGCAAAGTTCGGTACTATAACACAAAAACGATTCTCGTGTAGCGACAACCGTGAAAAAATACGGAGCCATGAATTTCCGATGTCAGGTTCGAAGGCAAAAATCTCCCATCTTCACACCGGCCACTTGACACTCGAGATTCTCCCGTCTTTGGGTGAACGATGAATAAGCTGATCACCATCGCCAGGAACACTTTCGTCGAGACTCTGCGTCAACCCGTGTACGCCGTCATCGTCGCCACGGCGCTGCTGCTATTCGTCATCAGTCCCTCGTTGTCCATGTACACGATGGACGATGACAACAAACTGCTCCGTGAAATCGGCCTCTCTACGCTCTTTCTGACGAGCTTGTTCATCGCAATCTTCTCCGCCTCGGGCGCCGTGTCGGTCGAGATGGAGAATAAGACGATACAGACCATCCTGACGAAGCCCGTTCCACGTCCGATATTCATCCTGGCGAAGTTCCTCGGCGTGGTCGCGGCCGTCGCCCTGGGACACTATCTGTGCACCGTCGGTCTGCTGATGTCGATCCGCCACGGCGTACTGTCCACGGCCTCGGACACGCACGACCTGACGGTCATCGGCTCGGCCGTGGCGGCCCTGGTCGTAACGGTCCTCTTGAGCAGCTTCTTCAACTATGCCTATGACTGGAAGTTCACGTCTACCGCCATCGTCGTCGGGACCATCCTGGCCACGTTTGTCCTGGTGTTCCTGGCCCTGATCGACCGGGACTGGAAGTTCGACCCCTCCAAGAACGGCATCAACCGGCTCGACCTCTACGGCTCGATCCTGCTGTTCTTCGCGGCGGTCATCATCGCGGCCTTGGCTGTGACGATCTCGTCGAGGTTCAACATCGTGGTGACGCTCTGCGCCTGCATCGGAGTGTTTCTGCTGGGCCTGATCAGCGACTACGTCTTCGGGCGGTTCGCGGACGTATACCTGTGGGCCCGGATCGGCCGCTTCCTGGTGCCCAATCTCCAGGTCTTCTGGATCAGCGACGCGATTTACGAAGGCAGCGTCGTCCCGTTCAAGTACATCCTCATCACCGCCTCCTACGCCGTGTGCTACACGGCCGGCATCCTCGCCCTGGCGGTCGCCCTCTTCCAGCGAAGACAAGTCGGTTGACCCCCCCCTACCCCCACAAGGATCGCTGCACCGGCGGTTCGCCGGCCGGTGAACCGGCCTCGCTGAGGGTGCGGATCATCGCGATTTCGTCGCATTCGTTCTGCTTGGGGCACTTGGCGCAATCGCTCCAGACCTTCATGGGCAGGGCCTCCTTGCGAACCACCGTGAACCCGACCCGCTCGAAGAACACCGGCTCCAAGGTCAAAGCGAACACGCGCGGAACGCTGAGGTATCTCGCCTGCTCCAGAGCCCCCGCGACCAAGGCGGTTCCCACGCCCTTGCCCCTTCTCTCGGCCTCCACGGCCAGAGACTTGATCTCGGCCAGGTCCGACCAGATGACCTCCAGCGCACAGCAACCGACGGTCTTCCCATCCTCCTCGGCCACGAGAAACGTCTGAAGGTTCTCGTAGATCTCCGCCAGAGAGCGAAAGAGCATCTTGTCATGCTCGGCGTAGTAGTTGATCAGCGAGCAAATCACCTTGGCGTCTGAGATTTTGGCACTGCGGACTTTCATGCTTCGCAGTATATCGGCCTTTTGCCCTTTTTCAACCGGAACGAAAAAACACTGGCAAAACGCCCGGCAGCCACTACAATGACCCCGACCCCTGTCTTGACGGGGGCTTGAGTTGGATTGGCCGAGGAGATCGTGAAGTTCATACTGATTGATAGAATTGTGGCGTTGGAAGAAGGCAAGACCCTCACGGCGGTCAAAAGCGTATCGCTGGCGGAGGAGTATCTGGGCGATCATTTTCCCACGTTCCCCGTCCTACCGGGTGTGTTGCTATTGGAGGGACTGGTGGAATCGGCGGGCTGGCTCGTGCGAAAGACCGAGAACTTCGCGCATAGCATGATCTTGCTCGCCGAGGCCCGCAACGTAAAATATAGGAGCTTCCTGGCGCCAGGGTCGCAGATCCAGTATACGGTCCAAGCCAAGGTGATCGAAGAGAGCGTCAGCAGCTTCGCCGGCTGCGGCGTCGCCGACGGCCAGAAGATCGTCGAAGCACGGTTTCGGCTGCGGCATTTCAATCTTTCCGAGCGCAAGGCCACCCTGGCGGCGACGGATGCGCAGATCGTCGAGCAAATGAAGAGTCGGTATCATCTGTTGATGCAACAGAACTGAGTAACATTCGGAACAAGGTTGTGGGCACAGCCCACCCTGCGGAATTTCCCAAGGAGGTAGTAACCATCATGACCATGAGCCGGGACGAAGTCTTCCAGAAAGTCCAGGGGGTCCTCGTCGATGCACTGGGGGTGGACGACGATGAAGTGACGCCCGAGGCCACCCTGATGGGCGACTTGGGCGCCGAAAGCATCGATTTCCTGGATATCGTTTTTCGCCTGGAGAAGGCGTTTGGGATGAAAGTGCCGCGCGACGAGCTTTTCCCGGCGGAAGGGATCCTGAACAACCCCGAGCTCATCAGCAACGGCAAGCTCACGGACAAAGGGTTGTCCGAGCTGCGCCAGAGAGTGCCCCACATGGACTTGACCGAGTTCGAGAAAGACCCCAACATCAACAAGATCGTCGATCTGTTTACGGTCAATGCCATCGTGAACTACGTGGCCGGCAAGGTCAACGCGACCTGAGCGGGGAACCGTTGACAGTGGTCAGTTGGCGGTTGGCATTGGAACCGTGGGAACTGAAAACTGAGGACTGTCAATTCGAGAGTCTGTATGCGATGGATCTGGATCGACAAGTTTGTGGAGTTCGAAAGCGGTCGGCGCGCCGTAGCGGTCAAAAACGTCAGCTTGGCCGAGGAGCACCTGCACGATCACTTTCCGGGCTTTCCGGTCATGCCGGAGTGCCTGATGATCGAGGGCATGGCCCAGACCGGCGGTATCCTCGTCGGACAAACGAGCGACTTCCGCGAGAAGGTCGTGCTCGCCAAGATCAACAAGGCGGTCTTCTTTGATTACGTGACGCCGGGCGACAGCCTTCGGATCGAAGCGAGGATCGAGACGCTCGCCCCAGAAGCCGTCGGCACGAGCGGCCGGATCACGCGCGGAGACCAGCTCATTGCCGAGATTGACCTGATGTTCAGCCACATCGACCATAACCTGGCCGGCAAGAAATTCCCCGAGGAGAACTTCGTCTTCACGGGGAGCATTACGACCCTGCTGCGTGACGTGGTCCTGGACGGCCCCCCAGACGATCGGTGCGGGAGGGAGCCGCCCCAATGAGTTCAACGCGTGTCGTCGTGACGGGGCTCGGTGCGGTCAGCCCGCTGGGATTGACAGCCCCGGACCTATGGGCCGGCTTGCGTGCCGGCCGTTGCGGCATCCGCCGAATCAGGGCCTTCGACCCGACCGGGTTCCCTTGTGAACTAGCGAGCGAGGTCCCCGATTATAAGATCCAGGATCGGATCCCACGGACCTGGCGCAAAGCGGTCAAGCTGATGTGCCGGGATATCGAGCTGGCCGTCATGGCCGCCGGCGAGGCCATCGCGGCCAGCGGGCTGATCACGAAAGGGATCGATCCCGAGAAGGTGAACGTCAATCCCACGCGGATGGCAATCAACGTCGGGGCAGGGATTATCTGCTGCGACCTGGCGGAGCTGGCCCCGGCGGTAGCGGCCAGCACGGCCCAGGGCCAGTTCGACATACACAAGTGGGGCAGAGAGGGGCTGGAGCTGATCACGCCTCTGTGGCTGCTCAAGTACCTGCCCAACATGCTGGCGTGCCACATCGGCATCATTCACGATATTCAAGGCCCGAGCAATACGATCACCTGCGGCGAGGCCTCCGCTCACCTGGCCATCGGCGAGGCGGCGCAAGTGATCGCACGGGGCGACGCCGACGTGGCCGTCGCCGGTGCGGCGGAGGCCAAGGTCAACCAGATGCTGATGGTCCGGCAGCATTTGCTCCAGCGGGCCGTCGCCACGCGTGACGGCGATCCCGAGACGATCTGCCGGCCGTTCGATGCGAAGGCCTGCGGGGCAATCTTCGGCGAGGGCGCCGGCATGGTCGTGCTGGAGAGCCTCGACCACGCCCGGGCGCGGAAGGCACGGATTCTGGCGGAAGTCGCTGGAATCGGCTATAGCCATAGTCTCAATCCCGTCTACGAGAGGCTCGAACCGGACGGTCGGGGCCTCCGGTTCGCCGTCGAGAAGGCCATCGCCGACGCGCAGATTCAGCCCGACGATCTCGACCTGGTGATTCCGCACGGGACAGCGGTCCCCGAGGACGATCTGGCGGAGGCCCGGGGCCTGGAGGCCGCACTCGGCCCAGCCGCAGGGAAGGTGCCGGTCTGGCCGACCAAGAGCATGCTCGGCACGACGGGCGCCGCCAGCGGCGCATTGGATGTTGTGGCCGCCGTGCGGGCGATCGTGGAGAGCGTGATTCCCCCGGCCAAGAATTTCAGCAGACTTGCCCAAGGATGCCGCCTGAACGTGGTCACCAAGCACCGCGCGGGCCGGATCGGGCACGCACTCTGTTGCAGCTATACGTTCGGAGGCCAGACCGCCGCCGTGGTGCTGAGAGCTTTCGAGGGTACGACGTAGATGAGAACGCCCAAGACCAAGGAGCGGGTCGTCATTACCGGGACCGGCATCGTCTGTCCGCTGGACAACGACGTGGAGGCATTCTGGGCCTCTATCCTGTCGGGGCGCAGCGGCATCAACCGAACGACGATTTTCGACGCCTCCACCTTCCCCACCACGTTTGACGCCGAGGTCAAAAACTACGACTTCCGCGTGCACGTTCGCCGGCCCCAGTTGCACGCGGCGGCCAGCCGGGGTTCCGGCTTTGGGACGGGCGCGGCGGCACAGGCCTGCCGCCAGGCGGGCATCGACATCGAGACCCCCGAGCCGGCCGACGGCATCGACCGCACGCGCATGGGCGTCTATCTCGGCGCGGGCGAAGGCGCCATGGACCACGAGACTTTCTTCGCCTGCATCTTTGCCGGCTGGGACCCGCACCGGCAGACGATGGCGTCGGAGCCGTGTACGCGGCTGGCCTTCACACGGATGACAGCCGCCTACGAGCTGGAGCAGGAGCCCAACATGGCCGCCGCCCACGTCGCGCTGCTGGCGGGGGCCCGGGGACCGTCCCGGAGCTGCCTGACGGCCTGTGCCGCCAGCACGCAGGCGGTCGGCGAAGCCATGATGCTAATCCGCCGGGGCGATGCGGACGTGATGATCGCCGGCGGGGCCCACTCCATGATTCACCCGCTGGGCGTGACGGGGTTCAGCCGGCTGACGGCGCTCTCGCGGCGAAATGACAGCATCGAGACGGCGTCGCGGCCTTTCAGCGGCAGCCGGGACGGGTTCATCCTGGGCGAGGGGGCCGCGATCCTCATTCTGGAATCCCTCACGTCCGCCCGCCAACGGGGCGTCCCGATCCTGGCGGAGCTGGTCGGCTACGGAAGCAGTTCGGACGCCTTCCGCGTGACGGACATGCACGAGGAGGGCCGAGGTGCCGTTCAGGCGATGCGGGCCGCGTTGGCCGATGCCGGTCTGACGGTTCAGGACATCGACTACATCAGCACGCACGGCACGAGCACGCAGGAAAACGACTCCATCGAGACCCTGGCGATCAAGGCGGTGTTCCAGGAGCGATCCCGGCAGGTCCCGGCCAGCAGCGTCAAGAGCATGCTGGGGCACCTGATCGGAGCGGCCGGGGCGGCGGAGCTGATCACCTGCGTGCTGGCGATCCGCGACAACATCGTCCCGCCGACGATGAACCTGCATGACCCCGATCCCAAGCTGGACTTGGACTACGTGCCAAACGTCCCGCGAAAGATGCCCGTGAACGTCGTGATGAAAGAATCCTTCGGATTCGGTGGACAGAACAACGTGGTGATCGTGAAGCGGTTCACGTAGCATGGGCATCTTGCCCATGTGTAGCACGGGCGACTGGGCCCCCCCAACGCGAGCGAATGCGTTTGGGGAACCCCTCGCGCCCGTGGAAGAACTGGTGCCTGGCAGGGCCAGGATGGCCCTGCGATTCATGGGCAAGATGCCCATGCTATGAGGATAAACAATGATCGACATCAAGCTCATCCGTGACAATCCCGACCTTTACATTCAGGCGGCCAAGAACAAGCGGATCGACGCGAATATCCCGAGGCTGCTGGAGGCCGATAACCGGCTCCGCGACGCCAAGACCAAGTTGCAGGACATCGCTACTGAGAAGAACCGCGTCGGCAAATCGGTTCCGAAGCTGGCGGCGAGCGAGAAGAACACGGCGATTGCGAGGCTCTCCCAGCTAAAGCAGCAGGAGGAGCAACTCAACGGCGAGGTCAAGACGCTACAGCCGGAATTCGACGCCCTGCTCCTGGAGGTGCCTCAACCGGCAGATCCTGACGTTTCGACCGGCAAGGACGACACGGAGAACGTCGAGATTCGGCGGGAGGGGCAGGTCCGGCAGTTCGACTTCGAGCCCAAGGACCACGTCCAACTGGGGCTGGCCCTGGACATCATTGACATCGAGCGCGGCGTCAAGCTCGCGGGCGCGCGCAATTACTTCCTCAAGGGCGACGGCGCCCTGCTGCACTGGGCCGTGCTGCGGTTCGCGATCGATTTCATGGTCGCCCGGGGGTATCTGCCCATGGCGGTGCCGCTGCTGATGCGGGACGAGGCGATGCAGGGGACAGGCTACTATCCCGGCGCCGAGGAACAGACCTACCGGATGGAGAGAGACGAGCTGAACCTGGTTGGGACGGCCGAGGTGCCGCTGACCGCCTACCGGATGGGCGAGATTCTTTCGGCGGAGGAGCTGCCGCTGAAAACCGTCGGGCTTTCGAGCTGTTTCCGGCGCGAAGCCGGGGCGGCTGGCAAGGACACCTACGGCCTGTACCGCATCCACCAGTTCGACAAGGTCGAGCAGGTCGTGGTCTGCCGCAATGACGTCGACGAGAGCAATAGATTCCACGCGGAGATCCTGGCCAATTCCGAGGGGGTCCTCAAGGCCCTCGGACTGCCCTACCGCGTGGTGGTCGTCTGCACGGGCGACCTGGGCCGGGGCCAAGCCAAGAAGTACGACGTCGAGACCTGGATGCCCTCCCGCGGCGGCTACTCGGAGACTCACAGCGCCAGCAAGTTCTATGAGTTCCAGGCCCGGCGGATGAACTTGCGGTACAAAGACCCGCAGACCAAGAAGAACTTCTTCTGCCACACGCTGAACAACACGGTGATCGCGTCGCCGCGGATTCTGATCCCGATCCTGGAGCTCTACCAGAACGCCGACGGCTCCGTCACCGTGCCGCAAGTCCTGCGCCCCTACCTGGCCGGCAAGGACAGGATCATGCCCCGCTCGTAGTCTCGACCGCGCACAAATCTCCTCTAGGTCCCATAGGCGTGATGACTCCTATGGGACCTATGAGATCAATTACGATCTACTCTTTGTCCAACTTCTCTTTCAACTGTTCCGTGGCGTCGTCGAGCTCTTGCTTCGTCTGGTCCAGACGCTCCTTCGATTTCTCCACAGCCGCCTTAGCCGCTTCGGACATGGGGCCGTCGCCGATCACGAACGGCGTGATGAACACGATCATCTCGTTGTTGCTCAGTTTCACGTCATTGTGCTGGAACAGCCCGCCGATCAGCGGTAGATCGCCCAGCAGCGGGATCTTGCGTTTGGTCTTGTTCTTCTCCTGGAAGAGGATGCCGCCGAGCATCAGGGTCTCACTGTCGCGCACGATCATGTTCGTCTTCGTTTCCATCTGCGTTCGCACGGGTTGGCTGTTGACGATTTCGCCCGTGAGCTGAGACAGAAGGATGTTCACGATCATATCCACGTTCTTCTCGGGGGTAATGCTCGGCCGCACGGCCAGCGTCATACCGACCTTCTCGAACATGACATTTGACTGCGAAAGCCCGCCGCTCGCGATCGTGCTTCCCCCGAGGAAGGCCACCGTGCTGCCCTTGAAGAAGCTGGCCTCCTCGTTGTCTTCCGTCCACAGGGTCTGCTCATTCAGGATCTTCGCGTTGAGGTGCTTGACCAAAAAGTCGACCATGGCATAGACGCTCGCCTGCGTGCCGATGATCGTGCCTGTGCCCGTCGCGCCGATCGGCGAGTCCTTGTTGAAGCTTGCCGATCCACCGCTCGAAAGAGAGGCCAGCGAGCCGAGGGCGGTAGCGGAGTTCTCCTGCAGACTACCGAACGCCGCGGGATTCGTGGCCAGCTCGAGGCCCAGGGACGTCAAGGCGCTGTGATTCACTTCCACGATCGTGGCCTTGATCATGACCTGCATGCCCGGAACGTCCAGGGTTCGAATGGTCTGCTCGATGTCGTTGTGGAACTCCGGCGGCGACAGCACCAGGATCGACTTGCTGCGCGGATCGGGAATGAACCGCACGTGTCCGATCACGTTGCTGAGCGGCTGTTCCCCCAGAGTGCCCCTGCCTCCCCCGCCCCGAGACCACGGCGGAGTGTACTCGCTCGGATTGTTGCCGCTGTTGTTGTTGCCGCCGCCCCCGGGCTGGTTGCCGCCGGACTGGCCCCCGCCGCTCGTATTCTGCTCCATCGAGTAGTTGCCCAGGCCGCTGGGCGTCCGCCGAATGGGAGCGAGGGTCCCCGCCTCGTTGAACATGGCGTTGAGGCGTTCCGACAGGTCCTCCGGATCGGCGTACTTGAGCTGCACGACCTTCGGGATTTCCGCCATTTCCTGCCGATCCAGGTCCAGGATCAGTTGCTCGATGATCTCGTAGGCCTCGGGGATCTTGCTGATCACGATGATTTTCTTCGTCTCCGGGACATTCTCGAAGGTCAACTGGCCGTACAGGGGGCCGACGATCTTTTTCTTCTGCTCCATCTCATCACCGTAGAAGAGCATACGCATGAACGAGCGGCTGCTGTCGTCACTGGCCTCACTGAACAGTCTTGTCAGCAACTGGGCCATCTTGACGGGGTCCGAGTTCTTCAACTCGATGATCCTCGGCCTCACCTGGTTGATATCCAGCTCGACGTCCCATTCCTCGATCTGCTTGCGGATCTTCGCCATATTCTCCGGCGAGGCCACGACCGTCACCTGCTTCATCGAGGGATAGGAGATCGCTTTCACGGTCTCGCTCGGCTGGATGTTTCGATAGCGGTAACTCCGGTAGCTGTAGCTGGACATGCTGCCGGACTGCGACTCATACAGCCCTTCGAGGTTCGCCTTGACCTGGTCGGGATCGGCGTGCTTGAGCTTGAAGTTCTCCGTCAGGAATTGTCCCGGCGGCATGTCCACCTCGGCGATCAGCTTCTTGACCATCTCGCGGAGTTCCGGTCGTCCGAAGATCATGATCTGCCGGGTTTGCTCCAGCGGCTGGACCACGATGTTCGGCTTGAGGTCCGTGCCGGACATCTGCTGGAGAGACATCTCGATCCGTTGGGCAACCTCCCGCGTATCCGCGTAGACGATGGAGACCGTCTCGCACTCCGACTTGACCGGCTCCGCCATGTCCAGCTTCTTGATCCATTCTCCGATCAGCTTGATATCCTCCGCAGAACCCCGGGCGATGATCCATTTGTGCTTGGCCTCCGGGATGAGAATGAGGGGAACGTCGCTGGCGCCGATGACGACCGAGGATGCGGATTTGGACTGGCCGCCCTGAGGTCCGCCGGAGGGAGGACCACCCGACGGGGAACCGCCGGGCCGGGAGATCCCGGAAGTCCGGCCGCGCATCGGCCCTCCCTTGCGACCGTCGGGCGATTCCCCGAGAAGCATCCGCAAGAACTGGACGATCTCCACAGGGTCGCCGTGTTCAATCTGGAAGGTCTCACTGACCGTTCGCCCGGCATCCTCCACGTCGAACTGCGCGATGATATGCTCGACGCGGATGAGGTTCCCCACCGAGTCGATCACCAGCAATCGGCCGGATGTCTCGTCGGCGCTGACGTGACCGTACTCGCTCACCAGCGGCTGGACGATCTGGCTCATCTGCGAGGGAGAATAGTGGGCCAGCTTGAAGAATTTCTGGACGATTTGACTGGTATTCTCGAAGGCGGCCAGCGGCTGCTCCGGGCCGACAATCGGGTAGACCCCCAGCTTGGCCTCCGCCAGCGGCTTGAGAAAGATGGTGTCGTCCGACATTTCGGGGGTGAAGCCTTTCATGCGCAGCGCACTGTAGATCTTCAGCAGGGCCTTGCTCCGCGGCAGCTTCTCCGGCGCATAGATGGTGATCTTCTGGTTCATCGCCGTATCGCTGGGAATCACCGTCTTGCCGGTCCACTGGGCGATCTTCTCGATGATGTTCTTCATCTCGACGTCCTTGAGGTTCACGGCCTCCAAAGGATCGTTGGGATCCTATTTGACCTTGGCCTGGCCCGGCTTGGATTCCGGCGGCTTTGCCTCTCCGGGCTTGGCGTCTGCCGGTTTCCCCGCCACCTTGCCGATCGACAGCCCATTCACCAGCCCGGTCCGGCGCGTGAGGTCGGCGCGGACGAGCGGCTCGTCGTTGAGCGAGTCCTCGTTGCCGCCCTTGTACGCCGGATGATCCCAGTACTCATGGTGGTCGGTGAAGTCCACCGCGTCGCAGGCGCGGAGGTACGCCTCGTCGGAGGCGATGTTGCTGCCGGTGATCGGCACGCGCACGCCCAGGCCGCGG